>JALUDQ010000198.1 GCA_027043985.1 Desulfurococcales archaeon | reverse complement strand
ACGCGGACTAGACGAAGCCAAAATTATCTTCGCCATAAGTTAACCCTAATAGAAATTATGTGCTCTCTCAAAGAAAATAGTTTCCCAAAGTGTGAAGGAAGTTTAGTTAAAAATATTAAAAATAATTATGTGTTTTAAGAAAATTATCTTCTCTTGTACCAGAATACCAACAGCGCTAATAGTATGGCTACTAATATTATCGGTGTTATTGATGGTTC
This sequence comes from Desulfurococcales archaeon, assembly GCA_027043985.1. Classification (GTDB taxonomy): domain Archaea; phylum Thermoproteota; class Thermoprotei_A; order Sulfolobales; family WANQ01; genus JALWGO01. The sequence goes on along the minus strand of JALUDQ010000198.1, from coordinate 8,960 downwards.
TGGTATTGGTGCTGTTGCAGAATTCACTACTATATTGCTTTGTGCTACTGGTCCTTCGGTTAGTGTTCCACTTGAGTCGTAGAGGTATGTTATTATGGTTAGGTTTTGTCCTACTAGGTTTGTATCATAGGGTAGTGTGTAGTTTGCTTCATAGTAGTTATAGTATGATGGGTCAACAATCTTTACATCACCGTTAACGCTATCAAGTGTTGCAAGCTTTGTACCATTACTAGCCCATATCTCAATAACAATCCTTGAAACATCCTTACTAGCAGTACCATTAATCTTAACAGGCCAACCAATCCAAGCCTGACCAGCCTCAGAAGGAACACTACCACCCTCAGGAGTACCATACTCCGAAACACTAGGTGCTGTTATTATGTTGGCATAGCCTCCTGCACTGTCTTCTCTCGCTCTCTTAGCTACAACCCATACGAATTCACCGTCGCTTGATGGTGTATATGTTATGCTTTCATTAGTACCAAAGCCTCCAGTACTGTTTGCTAGTTTTACTGGTTCACCATATACGTCTCCAGTTAGGTTGTATAGGTATAGGTCGAAGTCTGTATTCGCTGGATCTGTCGAGTTTATGTATAGTTTGAACTTGTACTTTACTGTAAAGCTTGTACCGTTTGGTAATGTTATCGTTCTATTCGGCAGATATATTAGTAGTGGATAGGTGTTTAAGCCGTATACCTCGAAGGGCCATTTCCAGGTGTTGTCTGTAAAGGATCCTCCATATAGTACTCCATCTCTAAACTTTACTGTTACCATTGTTCCCGGAGTATATATCGTCCTTATAGCATTAGTCGTATTGTTAAATGCCATCGCATAAAGTTTTCCAGCATATACCGCTGAATACCCATCTACAGCACCATAACCCTCATGTATATCCTTACCGCCCTTATCTAGCGTTGGACTATAGGATGTATTGTCTGGTTCTCTGTGGAGCGGATAGGTCTCATAGGCTGTCATCTGTATTATCATCTTTACTTGTCTCGGATAAGTCCATGAATCACTTGCACCATAGCTCCATCCAACCCACTTGAATATAAGACTGCTAACGAGGCCAGCAATACCTGCAACATGTGGTGTAGCCATTGATGTACCACTTATACCTAGAGAGTCATTGCCAAACCAGTCATAGTAGTCGACGTCCTCAGTCCATTGTAGACACGAGCTGCCTATGGGTAGAGTACATCTAGCATTGTTTAAGTCATCATGCCAGTGAGTGTCAGCACTAAATATTAGTAATGTATCTCCTCCACCTGGTGCCGCTACATCAGGTTTTGTCACAGTATTGTTTGTGTGATCTGTTCCACCATCGCTACTATAATCAGTTACATTGTTTGTAACATCTAATGCCGCGACAGTCAATGCTACTGAGACACCAGCAGGGCTTCCACTAGCTGCAGTACCAGTACCTGCACCTGCGTTTCCAGCAGCTACAACTGTTAGAACACCACCCCTCCATTCATTGAATACTGCTGTATCTATTGTAGAATCTGCTGAGCTTCCTCCCCAGCTGTTACTCGTTACAGTTATATTGTATGTAGGTGCTTGGGTTACAGCATCATCTAATGCGTTAGCTAAATCTGTTGAACTTCCACTACCATAGTAGGTTAGGGCTTTCCACGCTGCTAAATGTGCGCCCCAAGCCATACCAGACATGTATGGTACTCCGCTCTTATTCTCCTCCCATACTGGCACGTGTATTGTGAAGACAAAGCCTATTGTACCAGTAGCTGTTACTTCGAATCCTACGCCGTAGAAGCCGAATTGTGAGGAATTTGTTACATCATATGTTAGCGTATAGTTTGTTAACTGGTTTGGTGTCTGTATTCTTGCTACCTCTGTGTAGGTTGAACTGCTTCTTCTATTCCATGGTGTTCTACCACCAAATAATAGGTAGATACTGTTTATTGTACCGCTCCCGTTCCATTTGAAGTCTACTTGTATTGTACCAGTATTGTTTACATAGTATACTAGATAAGGTCCTGTGAATGATAGGTTACCTGTACTCGATATTGATAGATCGCTATAGGCGAAAGTCCATACAAATCTTCCCTGGGCATCCTTGCTTGGATAATATCCTAGTACTGTTCCAGCACAGTGTGAGCCATGGAGATTATCGTCGTATGGGCTTGTTCTCGTAGTACCACTCGGGTCTCCAGTAAGGTCGCTGAAGTATACTATTCTGTTTGCTGGTGTATAGAAGGCTGCATGTGGTCCACCATTGGGTTGATCATCGCCAATCCCGTCTACTCCTGTGTCTATTACACCTATAGTTATTCCGGAGCCCGTTACTCCTAGGTCTGTCCAGACGTAGGGTCTTATACCTAGCTGTATTGATGAGTAGTAGTTGAGGGCTTTCATCTGCTTTGCTGCTTCTACTACCGCTAGGTCAGGTGTCCCATCATTGTTTAAGTCGTATTTTAACGCTATGTTCTTTATTTCCTCTAATATGGTCGCATTTGCTGGTATTTCTAGTGCAAATCCTACTAGAGCATTAGTCCATATAGCCTTTACCGTTATGTCTGGTACCGTTCTCTGTATATCAGATATTATGGTGTTAAGCTTGTTTGCTAGTGCTAATGCTTTATCGGGATTTGTAAAGGCTGGGTCAACATTAAACAATAGGTGTACTACTACTTTGCCGTTGAGATAGGTTTCTGTTATATTGTTTGTTAGATTATATAATAGTTTGTCCTCAATATAGTCTCCATCCTTATCAATAGTCTTTAGCGCCAACTTCCTTACATTTAGTACAGGCGGCTTAGCCCTAGCTATTATGTCCTTCCACGTTGGAACTCTCAGATTAGTGCCGCTAAGCGTCGTCGCTACCAATGTTTTTGATAGCTGTGTGTTTAATTTTGCTGTTCTATAATTTTCCTCTATTAACTTCTGGGTGGTAACACCTACTGGTATGGTGTTGACAATGACCAATGATATCATTAATACCAGAAGTAGTGACTTATAGAGCGTGTTCACATGGTACACCTCTATCTTCTAAATTTTCACTAGTATTAAATATTTTTACGCCCCTTTCCCGGTTAATAAGAGTAATCCTTGCCTGCTATTTTATGGTATTTTTATGTGTGTACTCGTATTATTTGTGTAATTGTTTTCTGATCATATTATTTTTTAAGTATTAAGGTTTACTGTTTAATACTTGCATATCGACTATATCTATCGCAAAACTACTAACAGGGAAGACACTATGAATACGTCTACTAGTGATGTTAAGAATATCGTGTACGCTATCGTATTTATAGTATTGGTTTTTGCTGCCACACTAGTTGTCCAAGTATATCAGCCCTTTACGGGTGGTTACTTTAATCTTGGCGAAGCAGTTATCTATGTTGCCGCTCTCGTCTTTGGCCCCTGGGTTGCTGGTATTGCTGGTGGAGTTGGTGCTGCGTTAGCTGATGCTGTTAGTGGTTATGGTATTTTTGCTCCTGCTACACTTGTGATAAAGTTTGCTGAGGGATTTCTTGCCGGATGGCTTGTCCTTAAGCTTCGGGGATGGAAGATTAATTTCAAGGTGATAGCAGTATTATTGGGTCTCTTATATTTGGGTATAGTGTCTTTTATTGGTTCAGTATATCTCTCTGGTACATTATGGGCTGGCTCGGATATACTGGGCTATGGTGTAGAGGGTAGTATTCCTTGGTGGTTCTGGGTTTTTGTTGGCGGTGTAGTATTTGTTACTATAGCTTACATAGGGTTTACTACTAGGTATGGTGGCGTTGAGCCTCTCGTGCTATTGGTTGCTGGTTTGGTTATGGTTTTTGGATACTTCTTATACGAGTATTTTGTATCAAACCCGCTAACTGGAAGAGAGCCTATAGCGGCAGTATTCGAGGTACCCGTTAATATTGGGCAAGCAGTTATTGGTGCTAGTATTGCATTACCTATAGTTGGGTTCCTTAGGCGTGCAGGCTATGTCAAGGAGAATAGTAGAAGTTGAAGAACTTAGCGCAGGTTACGGGGATACCACTGTATTAAATAATATTTCCTTTAGCTTGGAGAAAGGAGAGCTTCTCCTCATATATGGTGGAAGCGGGAGCGGTAAGACTACTCTTCTAAGAGTGTTGGCTGGTGTTATGGGTAGATATGTTAATGGATGGTATAAGGGAAGAGTTAGAATCCATGGCAAAAGTCCTAGCATACTTGACTCGAAGACTATTATAAGGTTAATCGCATATGTGTCGCAGGAGCCTTGGTATGGTATATTGTCGCCGACTGTTGAGGGGGAGGTAATCGTAAACCAGTTACTCGTTAAGAAATTTGATGAGATTGAAGTGAGCGATGTTTTAGGAAGATATGGGTTATCTGGGCTTCGGAAACGACTCACGTATACCCTGAGTTCCGGTGAGACTCAACGTTTGCTAATAGCTTCTAATAGGATTAGGGGGGCCAACATATACTTGTTGGATGAGCCTAGTAGCTATCTAGACGTAGAGGGACGTAGGATACTAGTAGAAGAAGTATCGAGACTTATAGATGAGGGTTCAACGGTAATCGTAGTAGATCATTACTTAGATTTGTGGCGGGATAGTTTATCCAAGATACTCGTATTAGATTATGGCAGACAAGTATTCTTTGGAGACCCAGATGATAGGTGGTTTAAATGGGATTCTATCCGCTGGATTAGAGAGGCTAAGGATAAGGGTAAAGGTAGTGTTAGTGTTGAAGTAGACAAGCTATATTATAGGTATCCGGGAAGCCGTATCCACGTTATTAAAGGCTTGTCCTTTAAGGCGTGGAGTTCTAGTATAACGTGGATAAAGGGACCTAATGGAGCTGGTAAAACAACCTTGTTAAAGATTATTGTAGGGCTCCTTAAGCCCAATAAGGGCTATGTTAGTGTGAAAGGTAATCCCATATATGTTCCTGAAAACCCTTTACTCTTTTTCAGTGAGCCAACTATACGTGAAGAACTCTACAATAACGCATTAGATAAAGGCGTTGTAGACGAGCTAGTAGATAAGTTCAATATAAGACACTTGTTGGACCGGAAGCTTAGGTATACGAGTAGTGGTGAGCGTAGAAGAATAGCTATTGTATCGGCTTTAACTCGTGGATACGATATCATATGTGTTGATGAGCCCACAGCTGGTCTTGATCTTGATAATAGGCTTAAAGTAATTGATGCCTTAGTTAATGCCGCAGAGGAAGGATACACGGTTATTGTTGCTAGCCACGACCCATTGATTGAGGAGATCGCTGATAATATAGTTGAACTGGTGAAGTAGTGTGCTTGGATGGATTGCTGGTAAGATATATGAGGCCTTGTTCACCAACGTTGAATCAGATGCTAAGAAGACCCATATATTAGCCAAGATCTTCTTTACGGCCATGGTACTAGTTTGCGTGAGCCTCGGTTTCCATCAATCCCTACTAGCCCTAGCATTAATGATAGCCTTAATGGTGTTTTCTCGTCTCACTTCCACTATTATACCGTCTCTAATCGTTTCATCTATACCAGCTCTCTGGCTTAGTGCTTCTAACGCAATACTATTGTACTATAATGGTGGAGTAGACTACCATGTTGTTCTAGGGGTTTTCGTTAGGACTCTAACAGCTTCTATGGTTATACTCTTTTTTATAGCTATGCTAAACCCCTATGAGCTCTCAAGAATAGTCTACAAGCTGGGAGCGAGGAAGAGTAGTCTTATACCAGTAATGGTGTGGAGGCTCATGCCTCTTGCATTAAGAGATGTTGTTGAAGCCTATGGTATTCAGAAGTTGAAGAAACAGTCTTTATGGAAGAGTATTGCTATATCAACCGCCTCAATGCTTGAGAAGAGTGATTTCATTTTAGAGTCTAATGGTTTAAAGCTTGAAGCCGGGCTCGTTGAACCATTATCCTACAAGTATTCTTGGAAGCACACTATTATCTACATCGTAGCTGCTCTAATACTTGCAGTATTCTCGTTATTCTATTAGTTGTAGGAACAACTCTAATACTCTCTTCCCCTTCTCTGTCAACCTATACACCTTCCTTCTTTCCTTGTATTCTGCTTTAACAAATCCTCTCTCCTCTAGTTCCCGGAGGTGCTGGTAGACTGATTGGGGCGTGATCTTGCCCTCCATTAAACGCCATATAGCGTAGCCATGCATTTCCCCGTGCTCATCTATTATACGTAGTATTTCCGCCTTAGTTGGCACACTGTATAGCGTTCTGCCTCGAGCACGTTCAAAATAGGATGATATTACTTTGAGCCCACTACCAGTTAACAATACTATTGTCTCAGATAGACCTCCCATGGGAGCTAGTCTTTTCAATCCCGCTACTGCTGCAGCACTAGCTGGTTCTACTAGTAATCCCTCTTTTCCAGCTAATTCTAGTGCCGCCTCGTAGACTTCTCTTATAGATACTACTATAGCCTTTCCATGTGTCTTCTTAACTATGTCTACTACCTCACGTAGTAATGGTGGTTTACAGTAGGTGAGACCAGTTATTGGTGTTGTATCAGTTACAAGTACTGGTTCTCCTAGCTCAGAAGCTATTGTAGGGCATGGCGGTGTTTGAACAATAATGATCCTCGGTATCTCGTCTATGAGACCTAGTTCGAGGAGGGTTTTGAAGCCCTTATAGAGGCCGTAGACTGTGGTTCCAGAAGCTGTTGGAACTATTATTGACTCCGAGGTTCTCCCTAACTGCTCGTATACTTCATACGCTATCGTGGCTAGCGCTGTGTAGCCGAGGGGGTTTAACTCGGCTGTAGCATTATAGTATCCCCTACGTGATAGTCTGAGAGCATATGATACTGCTTCATCAAGAGTCTCACCATGTACTATTATTTCCGCTCCATAAAGAGCCATTTGGGCTTTTTTCCCAGGATCAACTCTTCTTGGAACAACTACTTTGAGGTCAATGTTCATGCCCGCTAAGTAGGCTGAAAGACTAGCGCCAAGATTGCCATCACTTGCAACTACTGTTCTCGCAATGTTTTCGCTGAGAATATGGCTTGATATTAGAGCTGCTACTCTATCATATAGGCTTCCTGTCGGGTTACGTGACTCGTCTTTAAAATAAACACTTATTCCCAGCTCTCTGGAAAACCACCTACTACTAATGAGGGGGGTTCCTCCTTCACCTAAACTTATTCTACTAGATAATGGGGGTAGTAGGCTGGAATATCTCCAGAAACCTTCCCCTCGCGGACTCCAGGTAACTTCCATTTCTGGTTCAAGAACACTGTTACAGTTAGGACATCTTAGCACTACCTCGCTTGTCCTATAGCCGCAGTTTCTGCATTTGAATAGCATTATTTTTTCCTAAGTTAGTAATAGTGTTTCAATACTATATGGTTTTACTTTAACTTTTCCCTCAAGTCTACTGATAGCGCGTTCGTCTAAGGATGCCCTAAAGACTTCATAGTCTCTGATTGATAGTGAGTCTAGTTCTATTGTTTCGTTTACTGGATTATAGATCCTAACTATTATACCCTCTCCTCTCTCTGGTTCTCTGGGCTTGAGAGCTGAGAGTATTAGCGGCGTATTGAGCTCCATTAGCGATAGAGTGTATTCTCGATTGCTCCCCTTAGCGTATTCCCCCGGTACATAAACTGCTAGTGGGGGCTTAAGATAAGCTTCAACTTGTTTAAATACCTCGTATGTTCCCCATTCCTCTGCAGTAAAGGGTATTATTGCTAATTCAAAGACGAGTTTAGCGTTAAGGTATTGTGCTCCAGGGGTTTCTAGTGCTGGCCCCGCGTGTTGTTTTCGTGTTGGTAAATTGCTTCTTGAGAGAATACCGACGCTACGATATAATACTATGTCTATGTCCTCATCGTCTATAAAGGCTTCGTGTAATCCTCGTGTAGCTACTATGAATCCTCCTCTATTATTCCTTGAGCCAATCCAGTACTGGAATACTGTGTTCCGGGGCTCTATTTCATCTCCGAGATCAGGATTTCTCTCTGGAAGACCAGTAACCATGAAGGCTAGATCACGTATAATCTCTGAGCCCGGGGTTCTAGCAAATCTAAGCATTAATACGTGGTTTGATGCCTTGTTTTCAACAGTTATTCTTACTTCGACTCTAGGTATCTTATCATAGACCTCGAATACCATAGTTATAGGTAATGATGTTTTCTCTTCACTGCGTTTCTCTAGGTTTGAGTCTTTGGGAACTCTTAGAAAACCTTTAACCTGTAGTCTAGCATAGTTGTAGCCCCTCATAGTCTCAACTTTCTCTACGGTGAAGTCTTTCATTCCTATCATTTCATCTCTTGCTGGTGGACCATAGTCGTATAGGTCTCCATAGTCGCCTCTATCTATGAGTCCTTTTATAATGTACTCGGTGTCCGCCCTCAAGTCCTTTATAACAATACTCTTATCACTATCATTGAATACTACTTTTATGTATTCATTCCATATACTTCTCTCATCTGAGCCTATACTTGATTCCACGTGAGACTGTTGTATTCTTGTGAGCTCATGTACTGTTATTGATAGAGGGGGTAGGCTTGCAATGTAAGAGTACTCATTGAATCCTAGTTCTCTTAGAACTTCTCCTCGGTGATCTAATCTCCTATTATCTACGCCTATGTCTTCTGGTAGTCTTCCCGGTACCACAACACTTATCTTATTGACTATTTGGTAGGGTAGGGGATTGTATAATAGTATTGTATTCTTGTCTAGCTCTAGCTTGCTTATAATCCTGTAGGCTAGGTTATGTATGAGTTGCCTAGCGGTTTCTATAGATTCTCTCAGCTCGGCTTCTACTTTCTCAGCCACATGGTCTGCAACGGTTCCGCAGATAGCATCGTGGAATTGGCTGTGTAGTAGTTTTATCCACGCCTCTCTAAGTAGCTGGTGGCTTGGCTCGTAAGCTTTGAGAATCTTTGAGAAGACTATGAGGGGTTCTAGGTATGCTTGTATGAGTAATTCGGCTTCACTACTCAATTGTTTTATTGTTATACGCGTTGAGGGGACAGCCCATAAGA
>JALUDQ010000197.1 GCA_027043985.1 Desulfurococcales archaeon | reverse complement strand
GAAGATTCTAGCTAATAATCCATCACTACATGCTTTTACTTTGAATGACCTTAGGAGGGAGAGAGATAAGACATCAATATACTTGTTCATCTCCAACGATAATGTATTAGGTTATTTGCTCGCCTATGCTGGGCTAGGTAGGTATTATTCTGTTATAGTAGAGGTTTTCAGCGATACAGTTGAACCAAGAGCTATTGTGAGACGGCTCTTATCTAATAGTATTGTTTTGAGAAGAGATTTTACTGGCACAATACATGTGGACAAGAGGTATCTTGACGTTGTTTTAGGTTTGCTTAGACCTAGTAGCATATACTACTACTATGTAATGGAGTATACCGGTAAACCACCCGAATGTCCTAGCAGTAGCTATGATCTAATTGAACTAGAATACGAGTTACTCGGAAAATATAGGGCATCCTATGAGATAGCTAGGAGAGTTAAGGGATTGAAGAAGACTTATGGAGTAGTTGTAAATGATAGGATTGTAGGGGTTGGTGGATACTATGTTGTTGAACCAGAAGTATACCTTATCGGAGGAATATATGTTGAACCCGAATATCGTGGAAGAGGTATAGGGAAGTATATCTCATGTTTTCTCACAAGGAAGGCATTAGAGAATACCGAGAAAGTGGTATTGTGGGTTAATACCGAGAATAAGCCAGCAATAAGAATCTATGATAGTATAGGGTATAGGATTATTAGAGTCAACGCCTGGGTAAATATCAATATAAACATTAAGCCTTAACCCTCTAGGAGTGGTGGCTAATAGTTGAAACTAAATATTTTCCTTGAAGAACAAGTAGAGGTACCAGATACCGTTGAGAGAATAGTATCTCTTACACCAGCAGTAACTGATACCCTCGTAGCCCTGGGCTTGAGAGACAAGATTGTAGGGGTTTCAGCTTTCTGCCCCGCTTATGTGAGGGAAGTTAAGAGTCTACCAATAGTTGGATCTTATCTCCACATAAAATGGGACATACTTGAAAAGCTTAAGCCCGATATAGTTTTACTCGGTCTAGGCGTACAGGTGGGACTTGCTAGAGAACTCTTGGCTAAAGGCTATAGCATTTACACTTTACCCTTACCAACAAATATCGCTGGAATCCTCGACAACACCTTGAGGATAGGATATGTTACAAATAGCTATAGTAAGGCTTGGAGCATATACACAAACTCTATTAGAAGACTATCAAAGCTCTTAGAAGAAAACAAGGAGAATCATAGGCCACGAGTATATGTTGAGATATGGGTTGGAGAACCTAGAACCATAGGCTATACATCCTTTATCCACGATGCAGTAGTCTTAGCGGGATATGAGAATATTTATGGGTGGAGCAAGGATCCCTATCCCATACCAGACTACGACTTCATAATCAAAGAGAACCCAGACTACATTATAATAGCACGCGAGGTATACGCGCCACCCCTCAACAAAATAATTGAAAAACACGGCTTAGATAGACTAGAGGCAGTTAAAAACAATAGAGTAATAGTATTAGATGCATCCAAGCCACTAGCACATCCCTCACCCCGGATAATAGATGTAATAGAATATCTCCACGAAGTGAAAAATAAATGAAGGAAAATCAGAGAATATCTCTAAAAGCGTTGAAAAAGTATGTTGAAGATGCTCACGGCGTAATCGAAGTAGTTGACGGAAACATTGAAGCCAGATTCCCAATAAACATTGAGACCCGGGGCGAGTCCGTATACTTCACTATTAAAGGAGTACTAGTATCAAATGACATCGTCGAGATAACCCATTACATAGTTGAGAGGGGAGACCGAGTATACGAGAGACCGGGAGACGAGCTAGAGGGATGGCTCATAGTATTGCGTGAGAGATACGAGGACAAGGACAAGAATAGAGAGGAAGCAGAGGTGGTTGAGGAGAGAGACTCCCTCTAAAGGGAATCCTTAGAGGAACCAGGGGGTTTAGATATAGATTATTTAATGGTTTGCTTGAGCTAAAATAGACATGTTTTGGTTTTCATAAACAATTCGGTTTATTTCGACCCTTTTTTTAAGATAATCCATTATCTCTTGCCGTACTTCCTGTCCGTCCATGAATCTTATAAACCAGTTTATAGCCGCTCTTATGAGATCGCTTCTCGAAGAAAATCCGAATTCCCTAACCTTTCTATCCATTTCTTCAACGAATTTTTTCCTCACCTTTACTGATACAACTACTGTTTCGTCCTCATCGAGATCCACAAAGAATACGGGTCCTTCACGGTGGCGCTTTCTCACAATTCATCCTCTCGGACAACATAGTATTACTCATAATATTCATAAAGTGCATAGTATTAATGGTTTTCCACCGTAATACCGGAACATCCCATGGTGATAAATTAATGATCCTACAAGGATTTGTGATAAGCCTTCATTATTGTAAATCACTCTTTAAATATGCTGGAGGTACACAAATACAGTTTCCATGGGCTTCAAGTATTCTTAATATTTAGTAAGGGATAATACCGTTATGATATTACGGTTGGGTGCTATGGTTTGAGCCTATGTGCTCTGGAATGGCGTTATGGTTCGGAGGAGATGAGAAAGATATTACGTGTTGACAACGTTATTAGAAAAATGATTCAAG
>JALUDQ010000196.1 GCA_027043985.1 Desulfurococcales archaeon | reverse complement strand
CATGTTTTAAAGGGATCTTATAACACTATATGTTAAAGCGTGAGGTGGTTAAAGTAATGCTTGTAAGTCATGTAGGGAGCTTCCCCTTAGATCCGAGCCCTGGTATTGAGGAGAAAATACTTGAAGACCTATATAGGATAGGTGTTGATGTACCACCTTATCCTCAGCTCAGGAGCTTTATAGATATATACTTGGAGCCGCTTGCTAATATAGGATTACTGGAGAAGAAAGGTGACTTCTACTACTCAAATATAGATAAATTACTGGAGACCGAGCCACCTAGATTAAAGGTTCCGGAGGCGGAGCTTAGTATAAGAATAGTACGTGAGAAAAAGCTCGGCTTTAAGGGGTTGAGGGCGCCAGTAACTGGTCCCTATACTTTAGCGTCTAGAGTATATTTTGATGATCCAGAGAAGGGTTTGCGTGCTACTATGGTTTCAAAGCCTATTGTTGTGAAAACATTCTTTGTAGAATATGTTAGATGGTTTGTAGAGTATATGAGGGATCTAGGCTATAATACCATATTTATTGATGAACCGATACTGGGTGTTATAGTTGGCAAGCGGAGAATACTCTATAAACATACAGTTGATAGTATCATAGAGAATTTGGAAAAACTGTATTCCATGAAAGGCGAGACTAATATAGGTGGAATACATGTTTGTGGACGCATATCCGATAAGCTCTTCGAAATATTATCCCAAGTAAAAGGATTACACCTACTGAACTTCGAGTTTAAGGACTCACCCGAAAACATCAATGTAGTAAGCTACGAGTTACTCGAGAAATACGATAAAATACTCGCTCCCGGTGTTGCAAGCGCTAAAAGACCAGTAGTTGAAAGTGTTGACGAGATTTCAGCGTTATTGGAAAAGATCTATGAACTAACTCGTGGAAGAATAGATTATGTTTCAGCAGACTGTGGGTTTGGAGGCCTTAAGGGAGCGTTTGATAATCCTTATAGAGCTTATGAGGTTGGTTTAAGAAAACTTGAGAACATTGTAAGGGCTGTTAGAAAAATAAGTAAGTAGCAAGTCAATCAGAATATATTTATTAGGTTTGTTCTTCTGGGATGAATGCTTCTCTCCACTTAGATATGTTATAGTCGTTTATCTCCTTCACTATCTTTATCGGCAATGATTTGGCTATGAATTCTATTATGCTACGTGCATAGCTTTTATTCGCTCCCCAGCCTAGGTTCAGTAATCCTTCTCCACCACCAGTAGCAATGACCTTTACCACTACTCTACCTTGAACCTCTTTTACAATAGTTACAGCCGAGGCCCAGGATCCAGTGCGAAAGAACATTTTCTCTCCAATGAATATAGCGGTGCGTGGAGAACTATTAATGTACTCGGCATGAACTGAGACTGCTTCATGCATCCTTCTCAAAATATCTACAACGCTATCAAAACCCGCTTGTGATACCGCTATAACCATATGGGATTTAGCCATATAATCTCCCTCTCACCAACTCTTTACTATTATTCTAATACATACTTCTCAAGAACTTGTTTTAAGAATTCTTGGACTGAACCCTTGAATCCCCTAGACATTGCCTTCGAATATGCTTTTTCAAATAATTCTCTTAGCTCTCCTTGTAGCTTTAATATTATTTCCGAGTCTGGCTTAGCATATTCTACTAGGATGCTAGCTATGTCATTTATTTTCTCCTCGCTGAAGCCGACATCATCATATACTACTATGCCATGGTCGTGTTCTAGTTCACGTCTTATTTCTCTCGGTATCCTCGCCCTTGATACTAAGATCATTTTATCCGGCTTATAGAGTGATTTGTAGAGGGTTACTATGTGGTATTCTCTAAGTCTAACACCCTTTCTCTCCTTTACAGTCTCAGTTACTTTTTCTCTATCTACTCCTAAGACGTCTGCGAGACCAGTCCATAATCCTTCTATCCATTTATTGCGCCATTCCTCAGCAGTCAATGGCTGTGCAAGTGGGCCTTTAATGTCTCTTACTCTCAGATACCAGTCTTCTAGTTCCTTGCATTCTATTATTACGTTTGGCCTCTTTATAGGAGGATCAACTCCCAACTGTATTATATTTAGTATCCTCCCACCATAAACAAGCATGTCTGGTCTTAGAGCAGTGTAGAGTTTCCAAGCCCTTCTTAAATCACTTGTATCTTCCCAACCTATTGGTCTTGGGGCTTCGAGGAAGAAGCTTAGGTAACCTTTACCAGGTGTATAGGTTATAGTATTAGGTGGGATAACACCCGTTTTCTGCTTGCCCCATCTCTCTAGAGGTAAATACTTGTTCTCTGGGTAAACTATTGTACCATTGTCTTCTACGATTTTCTTCACTATTTTTATGAAAACCCAGTTTTGATAGATGCTCCTCAAGTTTGTCCGAAAGGATGTGCGTATTGCTGCTCCCGCTTTACGTTCATATTCCTCTAATTCAATTCTTCTACGTAATAAGTCATTTGTGTATATGAAGATTTTCTTTTTGAGATGAGATAATATGTCTTCGGTAAAGCTCTTTAATTCTCTAGAAAGCATTACTGCGTAGAGATCTGCTGCTTGTTTTAATTCTTCAATCGCGTCTTTGAATAATTCAACCCATTTATAGCCTAATTC
>JALUDQ010000195.1 GCA_027043985.1 Desulfurococcales archaeon | reverse complement strand
GTGTTGGGGTCTTCGGCTAGGTACTCTGATACCTCCATAACATCTATGTCGGCCATATTACCCATACTGACTACTGCTGATAACCCTATTTCCTCTAGAATAGTCCAGCCCATCAACGCTATTCCTAGAGCACCACTCTGGGTTATGAAGGCTATACCACCCGGCAATACGTCTTTGGGGCCAAAGGTAGCGTTCATCTTGTGTGGAGTATAAGCTACCCCGAAGATGTTGGGTCCTAGAATCCTCATACCGTACTTGTGGGCTAGCTCCACCATCTTTTCTTCTAATTCAACGTTTCCTACTTCACTGAACCCGCTGGTTATGACTACTAGTACTTTTACACCCTTCTTCCCACAATCCTCGACAGCCTCGAGGACGTGTTGAGCTGGTATGACTATTATAGCCATGTCTACTTCATCTGGTATATCCGTGATCTTAGGATAGGCTTTCAGCCCTAGAATCTCAGTAGCCTTAGGGTTAACCGGGTAGATCTTACCCTGGAACCCGTAGTCTAACAAGTTTTTCACTATAGCATAACCAATCTTACCGGGTTTACGGGAAGCACCGATAACAGCTATGCTACGGGGCTTGAATAAGGGTTCAAGCTCGTGTACGCCCATGTATACATCACCTAGATTTTTCAACGAGTACTTCTTATTAACTCTTAGCATAAAAAGAATACGACAATAGCCGACAACAACAAGTATAGGAGGATAAAATACCGCAACCTATACCGTGTAGAATAATTCTAATAAGCTCCCACTATTAGATCTAGGTATTTTCCTAGTCCTCACACTTCCTTCGACAACTACTGATCCCGGCTGATATGCTGGCTCCATACCAGTTTTAGCCCACTCCTCTTCTTCTTTATCCTTCTTTACGATGGTCACGATAGTAGACTTCGCTAACTGTATTATCAACGGCTTTATTCTCAGTGGGTGAACTACTGCTACACTACTACCTCCCATAGTGTTGTCTCCTACTAATGCTAAGGGAAGGGGTGTTATAGCTATCTTAAGCTCACTACTGTTAGTGAAGCCTAGGTAGCAGGGATTCTGGTCTAACTTTTCCTCAACTAGTATAGCTGGTCTCCCCCGAGGCCCCATACTCACCGTTATCCCGCTACCTACTAGGTCTTGAATCTTACCAGTATCTGCGTCTACTAGGATACCTACTGTATAGCTTTTACCATGGGTTAGCCTTGTATAGTCTTGCAGTATGTAACTATAGATTAATCCATGCCTAGTACTCTTTGAGACATTGTCTAAGGATATACCAGTACTCGTTAATGAGTGGGGGTAGACCATGCACTTCTTTTCAACTAGTTCGTTAAGCTTTTCTTCAACTTCTCTGGTTATCCTATATTTTTCTAAGACATTTGCTTCTCTAATAGACTCCCACACTTTTTCAGCTAGTCTGCGATACATGCTTGGACACTGGCATCCATTATCGATTTTTAGTAGTCCTAAACCTATGTTCACATAGTATTCTTTGTTTTCATTATCTCTACTTATTACTAGTACTGGGCCCTTAATCTTCGATGCTCCGAGGTATTTTACGAATACATGGTATACCGTGTACTCCCATTTCTCGCTAGTAGTCGAATAATTGTATCCAGCACTCCGTAGCTTTAATTCTATGTCTTTTATCCTCGTCTCTATGACTGTTCTCGTTATAAGCCCTACTAGTGTCTCAAGGCGTGGTAGTATTGGTGTCTCATAGATAGAGGCAATAGTGCTTGCACGGGGTAGCATGTCACCTGGTCCACGTGTTGATAGAAATGTTGGTGTCTTGAATCCTAGTAGATATGTCCCATTGCTCACGGCTCATACGCCTCTCGTAGAGGATTATTTTATCGTTCTCATAGACTTTAACGCCATGTGGGACGCCTTAAATAACTCGTTGAACAGTATCTCAGCTGTTCTCGTATCTATTCTATAGCCTAGGGTTTCCCATAGCTTCCCTAATACTGTGTTGAAGACTTTTTCCGCTAAGTTGAAGTATTCTTCCATTATCCTCTTAGACTTCGCGGATATGTTGCGTTTTAATAGATAGTGTGTAAGGTTTAAGGCATTATATAACCCATGTCTAAAAGCATTGTCCCAAACATGTCTTGCCCCTTCCCCTCCGCCAAACAATAATTCCTTGTCACGGAATATGCTTGTAGACAATATGTTTCCTTCAACCAAGCCTGCAAACAAGTTTACAGCAGCATAGAAGAGTCCAGCAGACCTTACCTGCTCTAAAATATTGCCTCTACCGCTTAGCGCGTAGGGGATTTTAGCATATACTCCTCCTCCAAGCTCTCTCCCTCTAAGCAACATGTAACCGGGTCTACCATAACTTATTGTAACCGAGTCACCAATCCATACATCGTTGAACCTACTCTTAGCTTCTTCTAAGAGGTATCTTGTTAGCCAGAGCTCATCGTACATCGAGTCCTTGTAGTGAGCAAACCTTACACCCATGCTTAAGCCATTGGATATTATTGCTGGTATCCTCCAGTAGACTCTCCCGACTCCCCGTTTCTTTACGGGGTGGAATCCCGGCTTAGCGGAACTACTAGCCCAGTATATCCTCCTAGCAAGCAACGATATTGTTAGAGAGGGATTAGATGAAACATATCTCAATAGCTTCTGGT
>JALUDQ010000194.1 GCA_027043985.1 Desulfurococcales archaeon | reverse complement strand
ACTATATGAGTGCTCTAAGATACTACGCGTTATCCGGCTACTATAAGGGTATCATTGAAGCAATAGAATATAGGGTTAAGAAGCTTAGATACCAGATGCTAGACCACACTATAGCCTACGAGGAATTGTTAGAGAAGATTAAGGAACGAGTAAGGAATCCTAGAGCACTAGGATACATCTACCATGAGCTCGCAGTAGCTCTTGTTATTAGAAACGAGATGGATGAGGCTAGAAAATACTATGAGCAAGCAATAAGACTACTCAACCCCCAGTTAGACAAGTATATATTAGCCTCATGTTATGCCCGCATGATACTATTAGGTGAAAACGTACAAGACTTGGAGTCTGCTAAAAAGTATGCCCAACTAGCCCTAGAATACGCTGCTAAACTAGAGGAACCCTACCGATACTATATTGAATCGATAGTACATTCTAATCTAAGTAGAGTATATGCTCACGCAGGCCTAATAGATAAAGTCTATGAGGAGGTTGAGAAAGAATACGAGATCTCCCTGAAAACCGGGGATAGCTATGATGAAGCACTATCGAGATTTCATCTAGCAATAGCCAAGTATATGGCGGGTAGAAGGAGGGAGGCACTAGAAGATTTCCTCAACTCCTACCAGTTGTTTAAGACCATTGGGTCGAGAAACATGGTGGCATTGGCTGCAAGTGTTCTAGCACAAGCATTCTTCGAGCACGAAAACTATGAGGAGTCTCTACGTTATGCAAAAGAATCCTTTGAATTATTCGTAAAATACCGGTTCAATATTAGGGCTTGTAATTCAGCAAACTATCTCATAGCGTCAAACATGATACTCGGCCTCGAATCCGATACTAGAATACTGGAGTGGGTGAAGGGGAACTGCAATCAGCTAGAATACATGGAATGTATTCTCGCGAACATATTACTATTAATCAACGGGTTGAAACCATATACTGCATGGGATGAGATCCTAAGAGCAGCTAGAGAGAAGGCTAAGGCATTAATAGCTAATGATAAACCACTAGTAGAGATTATCATAAAGTTGCTTGCAGAAAAGAATCCGGAAGCTTCACAGGAATTGAAAACAGCAGTAGGACTAGGGTAATAAGCTGCTCACTCCTGGGATAATAGGTATAGATAATATTCTCTCTCAGCTTTTAAAACCATAATAATGTCTTCTTCGCTCAACCCCGTTTTCTGGCGAATAAATTTTACAAGGTTTTCAGAAAACCCGTATTCTTCTAAAACTCTATTATCAACTAGCACTACATACACCTTATAGGTAATTGGAAGACTCTCCTAGGGTCTAATATTATAGAACTAGGTGCAACTATATTAAATACTGGGTTTGACTGCAAGCATACAAAACAGCCCAAAGAAAAATAAGAGAGGAAACATTTCACGGGGAGGCGCTGGTTTATTGAGAGCTCTCTTCCTACCATCACATGTAGGCTTAGGACATGTTGCGAGAGACCTTGCTATCGCTAGATGGATTAGGAGGAAGGAGCCTAGGGTAACCATTGAATGGTGTTCTGCAGAACCAGTTACAGGTTATCTAAGATTATGGGGTGAGAGGGTTCTCGAGTGCTCCTATATGCTTAAGAGTTTCTCGGAGGCCATAGAGGGAGTCTACAACTACTATGGATATAGTTTGAAGAAGCTCTCCAGCTACCTCGAGATCCTAAGAGAAAACTATAGGGTGTTGGAGGAGCACGTAGACTTCAACGCCTACGACCTAGTATTCGCTGATGAGTTTTGGGAACTAGTACTCTCAGCACCCGTTAAAACCAAGGAAGAGGTGGTTTTTGGAACAGACTTTGTATTCAAGCCCTACGAACTCAACCCTCTCGGAAACATTATAGGCTTAATATTGAACCATTACTTTAAGAAAACCCTACCATTATTCAGGAAACTAGTATACCTCAACTCCCTCAACGAAACACCAAGCACCCGATGGTACTTCTTATTTGGTGAGAGGGTTAGAGACTGGATTAGAAAGCACATGTTCATAGCTGGGTTGGCTACGAGTTATCTTCCCGGAGACCTACCAGGAATAAAGGAAGCTAGGAGGAACCTAGGGCTTGGAGAAGACTCTAAGATAGTAGCGGTAAGTGTTGGTGGAACCGCAGCGAGGAGCAAGCTACTAGTAGAGAAGGCTCTCAGAGCCCACGAAATCCTTAGGAAAAGAGGAGTAGACGTTAAACTAGTAGTTGTAGCTGGGCCGAGAACGAGGATAGAGGAAACCATTAGCAACGATGACGTTGTCTTCTATAGAGTTGAGAAAAACCTCTGGAACCTATACACGGCCTCCAACGTATTCGTTACCAGGGCTGGTAGGACTACTACAGCCGACCTAGAATGCCTCCCCAAGAAAACTAAGGCAATCCTAGTCCCGATAAGAAAACACTTTGAACAAGAACACATAGCCAAAACACTAGCCTCACTATACCCAGACTCCTTCTACTATCTAAGCGAAGACGTTGAAGCTGGTAGACTAGCTGAAACCATTGAGAAACTACTAGGAGAAGAAGACCATGCACCCAAGACCATGGGAGAAGACTGTGGAGGCTCTATTAGAGCGGGAGAATATCTCCTAAAACAATTAAAGACCGCCTAGCAAGCCCTGGCCTCCTAGTCTACTCGATGTTTTCTTATATCCTCTAGGG
>JALUDQ010000193.1 GCA_027043985.1 Desulfurococcales archaeon | reverse complement strand
GAAGAAGGTAAACCTAGAATACTTTCACCCTACTACATTATATACTCTCCCTACTATATTAGGGGTAAAATGGGAACAATTCTTGCAGTAGAACACGGGAAACTTTATAGAGCTATAAACACGTTGAACACAAAGCTACTATACATAAGAAAGCAAGATAGATACTATATCGGCGTCTTCCGAGGGAACAATGGTATACACATAGCACATGTATCGTTAGCAGGAGATAAGTATTATTGTACATGTAATTACTATTTAATTACGGGAAAACCATGCAAGCACATAGTATCTATGCTATTAGAACTTAGGAAACGGGGACTATTACGTAGTATTAAAATAAAGTAACCCTATACACCGTAGAATACATAGATATGCTCAGCCGAAACCTCCTCCAACATCCTCGGGGTTTCTGAGAGAGTCGTGCTCATCATAGCCTAGGCTACTCTATACACGGAACACGTTATAAGGTATTACGTGCTCTGTACATTCAAGGAGGAGCGGGGAGAACAGTATTTGACAGATTGGTTCTTCGATATTATTGCCAGCGAGCTTCCCGTAGTCGAAGAACTTATAAGAAAGTATAATAGCATGACGAGTATACCCTCATGGATTAGAGATAGAATTAGTGATTGGTGGATTAATAGAGAAATAGATGCAAGCCTAGATAAAGTAGACTTAGCTGCAGTAGATGGTGGAGGAGGATATGCCGACCTCTTAGGCGGCGGTGGCCTATACATTGCAAGAGCTGTAGCCGTTTATTCGAGCAGATCTAATCCTAGTAGAGAGCTATTAATAGATGTTTTAAAGTATAGAGCGAGAGGATATTTAGACGTATTACGTATGCTAACAGAGCTAAAAGTAGCTCAAAAAGCAGTACAATACCTACTACCCAACTCTATATTATTAATGGATGGAAGCCTCTATGTGCAAGTAAATTACTTGTTCACAAAACTATTCAAGATCATTTCTAAACCGGATAGAGTAGGCTTAGGCGAATTCTACTTACTTGATAGGTTACTAGAAACAATAGTAGAACTAATAGACTTACTGAAGCGCGTTGAAAAGAAGAATATTCTGATAGCCTTTGTTAGTAAGGATTCCACCTTGAAGGTACTTAAAGAGTACCTAGCATATGTTTACTTTAAGGAAAAATATCCCCGACTCGCTAATCTCATGGAAAAATACCCGGTGGGGAATAGGAGGGTTTTCTTAAGAATATATAAGGAGTCAGATGAGCCGGAACTTAAATCCATGCTTAACCTTATATTAGATACTAGTTATAAAGATATACAATTAATTATGGATCTAGTTGGATCTGAGAAGGGGTACACGAAACCCTTACTTCTCGGAGCACTAGCTGAACCAGTAAAGAGGCTTAAGGATAAGATCTATCTCAAACAATTGTTTTCCGAAACAATGAACTTGTACCCCTTCCGAGAAAAACAAGAAGAGTTCAACGATCTAGTAGAGACTGTTATGAATAGAATTGAGGACCTGAAAACCCCTATACTATCATACGTAAAGGTTTCGGAAAACGAACCACCACTAATGGTTGAAGTAGTTTCCCAGAAAAACATTATAGAGACCATAGGGTCTCGAAGATTCGTAGAAGAGACCCCCTATTTTAATAAAATAATAGAATTATTGTATAGAGACTACAAGGGAAGACGCTTCTACAACCTATGGCTAATGTACGCACACAACTATGCCAAGCTTTCACGAAAACAATTCTTATACTATATAAGATATATAGAGGCTCAGCTTAGTAGAAAGCACTTAAAGATACCCTTTACAAGAAGATATAGCATGGAGGCCTAGCCATTGACGCTACCAGAAAACAATGACTATGGTGGCCCGGAAGTAATAGGGAGAATAACTGGAGAATCTACACCATCCTATTTCGTAATGTCTATAAACCCCTTGAACCCGCCACCACTCTACGAGTACGTGTTTATAGAATTAGATGAAATACCGCCAGGTGAGAGAGAACCCGCAAAGGTTAAGGTGATAGCGCAGATAAGAGCTATAAAGAGAAAGGATATAGGATTAAACCCTAATCTTCCCTGGAGCGTTGTTGAGGGGGTAACGGATACACAAACTCAGGATCAAGTAATAGCTATTGCAAGGATACTAGGCTATAAATGGAAAGACAAGATATACACGCTTAGACATGCACCTCCTGCTAATACATGGGTCTACAAGGCTCCCGATAAACTTCTCCAGGAATTCTATAGCGTACCAGTAGAACAAGGATTACACCTTGGTTTTCTTATAACACGCCCCACTGTCCCGATATATTTAAACATGAAGGGAGTCAATAGACACATAGCAATAATAGCGGCAACGGGATCGGGTAAGACGTGGACTAGTATAGTGTTAATAGAAGAATTATTGAAAAAAGGAGCAACCATACTAGTACTTGACCCCCATGGAGAATATGTTAAGATAAAGGAGACGATTCACTTACTTGGCGAGGAATACCGGGACTCAGCAATAGTGTTGAAAGGACATAGGGATCAAGAAGGCGACATATTATACCGTATAAGTATAAGGAATTTGAGCCTAGAGGAACTAGCAGCAATTGCAGGCATACCAGCTAATGCTCATAGACAGAAAGCGGTACTCTATGGAGCAAAAACACTTGCAGACGTACTCTACGA
>JALUDQ010000192.1 GCA_027043985.1 Desulfurococcales archaeon | reverse complement strand
CCGGAGACTGTGTTTGTTGCAGAATTTATCGGTATAACGAGGTTCATTAAAGGTAAAGTTGAAGACATTGTTGAGGAATCCAAAGGTATTGTACGTGTACTAGCTGAGGACGGCTTAGAACTATATTCATGGGCTAATCTCGACAAGGTGAAGAAGGGTTCAAAGGTAGTTGTCGCTGTACGTCCCGACTTCATAAGTCTTGCATCAAAGGAGTCGAAGGAAAGAAATGTGTTTAAGGCAAAAGTAGAGTTAGCGACATATGAAGGAGACGTCATGGACTACGAGATAAGGATAGGTCAGTGGAGACTTAGATTCAAAACACCACCCATGTATAAATTCCAGCCTGGTCAAGAAATATATGTGAAGCTCCACGAAGACAAGCTAATAGCTATAAAGGAATAGGTGGTTTCGCGGAAATGAAGATAACCATACTGGGAGCTGGCGCAATAGCTTCTGCTCTATCAATACCATTAACTGATAGAGGACACGAAGTCAGACTCTGGTTTACGGAATACGATATGCCTATCTACGAGAAGGTTTCATGTGGCAAACCTCATCCTAGAACTAAAATAGTACTACCTAGTACAATCAAGTTGTATAAGCCTGAAGAACTGGAGAGAGCCCTTAAAGGAGCCGATGTAATATTATTGGCCGTTAGTTCTCGTGGGGTATTACCCGTATCAAAGCGTGTAAGAGAGACAATAGGTGTTCCCAACGAGCCTATCGTAGTTGTTGCTAAGGGGCTAGAAGTTGTTGACGGTAAGGTTAGAACAATGACCGAGATAGTGAGAAAACACATGGGTAGCAGTAACATAGTATATGTTGGCGGCCCCTCGCTCGCAGTAGAACTCGCGAACAAGAGGCCTACATATGTTGTATATGCTTCAAAGGAGATAGGTTTAGCAGAGAAAATAGCATTAGAATTCCAAACGGATTACTATAAGATAACAGTAACCGACGATGTAACGGGCCTAGAGTTGTCAGCGGCCTTAAAGAACATCTATGCTATGGCCTACGGTATTGTTGAAGGATACCTAGAAGCACATGGAATAGTGAATAAAAACTTGAAGGCTGCAGTACTATCAAAGAGCATTGAGGAAATGGCATTGATAGTAAGTCTTTGCGGTGGACAG
The DNA here is from genome assembly GCA_027043985.1 of Desulfurococcales archaeon. GTDB lineage: Archaea > Thermoproteota > Thermoprotei_A > Sulfolobales > WANQ01 > JALWGO01. The sequence continues at coordinate 8,366 of JALUDQ010000192.1, read as the reverse complement.
AAGGAGACAGTTTATGGTCTCGGAGGGCTGGGAGATCTCTATGTGACGGCGCTCGGTGGAAGGAATAGTATGTTTGGAAACTTGTTGGGAAGGGGCTTGACTGTAGATGAGGCTTTAAAGGAAATGGAGAGACGAGGCGTAGGAGTTGTTGAAGGCGTTAAGAATGCTGAGACAATAAGGAGATTCCTAACCGAGAAGAATATCCCCTTAGAGAGGACACGTATATTCAATGCCGTCTACGCCATCCTCCATGAAGGCAAAGACGTAACTATTCTCTTTGACTCTATTTGAGAAGGCTATGTAGTTATATACCACAAATCTTATAATTGAATTATAGTCCCGGTTCTTTCTTGGGAAAACCTCCTCCTATAAGTGTGTATTAGAAATGTCTCCCCCCAAGTATAAGGGTATAATATTCGATATAGATGGCGTCTTAAAAAGAGGAAGCACGCCAATACCGGGAGCAGCAGAGACCGTAAGGAAGCTAAGAGGGAAGGGTTTAAGAATAGTCTTCTTGTCAAATCTTTCAACTAAGTCGCGTAGACAATATGTTGATATTCTCAGAAATAAAATAGGAATAGAAGTATCACCAGAAGACCTAGTATTAGCGACGAGTGCTACAGCAGACTATGTGGCAAAAAACAGTAGTACAGGTAAGGTTTACTTTGTAGGCCATCAAGGGTTAAGAGAAGAACTGGAAAGTCATGGATTGAAAATAGTTGATGATCCCGAGGAAGCAGAATTTGTTGTAGCTGGTTCTCCCTTCGATGAGAAAGGATATGTTACTGAGGAGAATAGGTGGAAGTTTACTGGTGCTATAAGAGCAATTCTCCTTGCTAGAGCTAAGTTCGTGGCAGTGAATCCAGATAAACTCTTCCCGGGTCCAGACGGCAAACCCATACCTGGTACTGGTACTTTTCTAGGAGCGATAACTGCAGCGACTGGTGTTGAACCAGTAATAGTTGGAAAACCATCTGAGGAAATCTACCGTATAGCACTGGAGAAGATAGGAGCAGATCCCAGTGAGGTCATAATGGTTGGGGACCAGTTGTACACGGATATTATTCCGGCAAAGAAGCTGGGTTTAACAACTGTGCTAGTATTGTCTGGTTTGACTAAGAAGGAGGATTTAGAGAAACTAGATGCCGAAACACGTGAAATGATAGATTATGTTTTTGAAGATGTACGTGGAGTATTAAAACTAGTTGAATGAGCCTGATCTATATGGGTTTGCGTGAGTATGTAGAAGATTTAAGAAAAGCAATAAATATAATTGAAAAACATGACCGAGTAGTCGTAGCACACCATAACGATGCAGATGGCTTATCCTCAGTTACAATAGTAATGGAGGCTTTAAGAAGGAAGGGAATAGAAGCAGTCAACATACCTTTAGAAAGAGTACATCCACTCATAGTAAAGAAACTATTGGAGAAATACGCAGACCTAATAATGTTTGTAGACCTTGGAGCAGGTGCAGCACCAGAAATATCAAAAATAAACGCTGGAAAACACATGATAATAATTATAGATCATCATCACACACCAGGCGTTAATGATCCAAAGATTATGAATCTGTCAACCGAGCTATACGGGATTAGTGGTGATAGAGAAATCTCAGCTTCTGGTGCAGCCTACATCTTCGCTATCACAATGGATTCGAGAAACCACGACTTAGCATATATGGGTGTTACGGGTGCAATAGGAGACAGCCACCACCGTTTCGGAAGACTAGAAAGTATTAATAGGCAAATCCTATTTGATGCGGTAGCGCAAAAACAAGTAGCAGTAGAAGAAGTCAATGGTAAAGAAAAATACTATCTAACAGTCTTCGGAGATAAAATAGACCTAGACAAATTCGCTAAGAGCCTAACTGTTCTAGGAGCAGTAGGATACCTAATGGGTGGGCCCGACATAGGAATAGAGACACTGCTAGAAGGACCAACAGAAAAGTATAAGAGAACTCTAGATAAGTTAAATGAGTTGAAGAGGGAGAAGTTTAATAAAGTGATAGAGAAGCTTAAAAGAGAAGGGCTATATAAATCAAAGTATCTGCAATGGCTTCACGTCCATGACTTCTTCAATCCGATGGGAGTAAAGGTAATCGGAGAATTCTGTATGGAAATAAGAAATAACCAAGAGATAGTAGACCCCAACATGTATCTAGCTGGCTTCCAAGACATGCCTAAAGAAGTTCCAAAACTAGGAAGATTCAACTGGAATATAGTTAAGGTCTCATTTAGACTGCCATCAAAACTAGAGGAAAAAGTATTGGCTGGCGAAATGCCCGGATACGACTACCTTGTACCTAGAGCAGCAAAACATGTTGGTGGAGACATAGACGCTTGCCACGGGTATGCTTGTGCTACGACATTTGAAAAGGGATTAGAAGAAGAATTTGCGAAATACTTTGACTACTACGTGGAGGAGTATATCAAACAATACAAGAAGAAAACAGTTCAGCTACCAGTACACGCGTAATTTTATGTTTTCCACTACTATTATTTTTCAATCTTAAGTCATTGTACCGAGTAGTTTATTTAGTCTATTTGTTACTTGTCTTATTTAGTTGTTCTTCTATTGCTTCTAGTTCTCGGTATATGGTCTCTAACTCCTTGATAAGGTTTCCTACTTTCTCCTTGAGTGCTCGTACTTGTTGTATTAGTGTCATATTGCCTGTTATGTTTGGTTTTACTGTTGTTTTGTTTAATAGCATGCCTATTATATCCATATATGTTACCTTTCCTCTAGGCTGTATACAGTCTGCTTCACCAGTCTTCGCGTTTACGAGACATACCGTTACTAGTCCTCTTCCATCATTTGTTGTAACTGATACCTTCCAATATAATGTCTCGTTTATTATTGTAGGTATGGGTTCCTCAATGCTTAGCTGACCCCAATCATATGTTGGGTAACGCTGCTTTACATATGCCTCTACTTTACTTACACCTATCATTGGTTCTGGTAGCTCATAGGCGAGGATATGGGGCTCTATGTCGCTTGCATTTATGTAGAAAATGTATTTTGCACTATAGGTTTCACCTGGTGGTTCTGCTACGAAAACCCACCATAAGTTGCCTTTATCGTCTAATACGAGGTATGGTTGGGGATTAGTGCCTATGTCTCTTATCTGGAAGGTGTTACGATATATCAAGACGTTTCCTATACCATATATCCACCTATAAGCCTCAATCCATTCTCGTGCAACTACTTCGGGTAGCAGTGGTACGCCTTTGAATAATGGGTTCTTCCTTGCTTGATCAACTGTAAGCCACCTCATACCACCATTTTCATCTACGACAACATAGCCAGCTAGTGTCGGAAGACTATAATCTATACCCGTAACCCACGTTACAGCTGGAATGAGTATATAGACGTGCTTGTTCCATACAACTTCAATATTATCTTCGAGCAATAATCTTTTGTCAAGGCCAGCTACTAGTTGGGCCTCACGATACAAGCCGTCAACATATCCTGGCATGATCTTGAAGTTATGTAGCCCCCACGTCATGTTACGATAGATTATCTTAACTTGTGGCGGATATATCCCAGCATCTACGAACACTACTCCTCTAGGACCCTTAGTTACCTCGTTCCAGAAACCCTCCGGTTCTATTATCCAGTTATACACCAAACTACCATTAGCGAAGTAGACATAGCTATCCCTAAAATACAATGTATGTGTTGGTATCTGCAACATACTAATAGCATTAGCATAAGCAGTCCTCATTGGAATAAAACGATAGACGCCGAACACGCTTATGGGTTCCTTGAGCTCCTCAACTCTTATATGATAAGGTGTTTTCTCCAACGATACTAGCCCGCCAGCAATAAGTCCGAGAATAGATAATCCCAGTAAAACTCCACCAACACTTTTAATCAGCCCCGTCTTAAAGGCTTCTTTTCTAGACAATACACCATGTATTATTAATAGTATAATAGATAACATGAAAATTATTCCAGAGAAACGAGTTATTAAAGGAGTAGAAGCAAACCATTGAGCAGCAAATGCAAATATTCCTACAAAACCCCAACTAGCATAAGACACAATTATCAATACAAATGCAAGCAAAATGATAGCTAGGCCCCTGCTAATTCTAATATTCTTCCGTTGTTCTTCAACTCTAAGGTAAAATCTAGTCATGAAAGAACTCCTCTCATCCGTTAATGATATATTGTTCTCATTGCTGATAATATACTTATCCAGTAAAAAGAGTTAATGGCATCGCATAATACTTGTATAAAAATAGTATACTTATTGAGAAAGGCGAGGAAGAATTTGAGGGTAAAAAGACCCATGAAATAAGTATTAAGCTTATTTCCAGTCTAGGATTCGTTTTTCTCCCTCAATCTTCTTTAGATCGGTTATGTCTTGTACTACTTCTAATGTCCCAAGATATTCTCCATTCTTATCTCTTACCGGGTAATACGTTATGTATACGAGTCTACCACCCATGTTTATCCAGAACTCGGCTTTGTCTCTACGTCCAGCTTTAAACTCCTCTATGATTTTTTCTACGACGTGGACACTCTTTGGCGGATGGCATAGTGTTACTGGTCTCCCTAGAACCGTTCTAGTCCGCGGGAATATTCTGTTTGGAGTAGAACTAAAGTATCTGAGTCTATCATGTTTGTCTACGAAGCTTATATCTACGGGTAAGGTTCTCAAGATGGCGTCTAATTCTTCTTTAGAAAGGTAGCCCTCGCTTAGCTCTAAGTCTCCTTCCCGTATCATCTCATACTCGTCTCTCTCGCCGCTGAGTAGATTTCTAACCTCTTTTGGAAGTTTCTCTAATATCTCTGGATCTCCGAGACCTCCTCTTAACATATACGGTAGTATGGGCTTTGCAGAAGGCTTCCATTCCTCACCTGGTTTGACTGCATAGTAGCCTATAGAGTCTTCTTCTAATCTAATCGCTGCCCATTCTCCTTCGGATAACAATAGGCGTAGTGTAGGATATAGTATGCGTGTTTCACGGAAAACCATGTTAACAGCTTCCCTGGCAAGCTCGTCTAGCTTAGAGGCAAGATCCTCTATAGAGTGTTTTACGCCTAAAGTATTGAGTATTTTGAGTGAAGCCTTTATCAACCCGTATAACTGGTCCTGACGAGTCCATAGTACTCTAGGTATGGCGGTTAATCCTTTTCTCTCAAGATAGGGAAATACAAGCATTTGTAGCCTCATGAAATGCTTCTTGACGCCGAGCATTTTTATGAGAAGCTTATGTACCTCACCTAGCATTCTATCTCTATCATCTTGCTTCTGCTTCAATACGTTGGCGTACAAGGTTATTTTCTCCGCATCACTCAATAACTCCTGGCTCTCTTTCAACAAGGTGTTTAATGGGTGACCCGAAGGTATCTTTAATAATTCTTTATCCTCTATTATCTGGTCCTTAAACAAGTCTACATGAGTGTTACATAGAAAGGCTATTTCCAACGGCCTTATACCGTCAGCAACAAGCATTTGTTCTATAAAACCTATTTCCCAAGGAGTTATCTTTGATAAGATTCTGCTAAGCTCTTGTTTAAGCTTTCCCGGGTCTTCGCCTTGGTGTAGTCTTTTTAGTAGCTCTTTAACTGCTTTGTATTTTTCTACGAGTTCTCGTTTATTCCTCATGGTGTGAAACCGTTATGACTTATGTCATATAATATTTGGTACAACAACTATATAAGGTTAACCTTTAACACAGTTAAACGTAACCATATAATGTCAAAAACTATAGAGAAACAATAATAATATTAAAACCACCTCATATGGGGCGCCCTTAAATACAGAGGAAACATAGATACTAGTGTGTGAGAGCAATGTTTTCACAGAAAATGCTCAACGCGTTAAATAGACAATTAAACAGAGAACTATACTCAGCATACCTATACCTAGCCATGGCATCATACTTCGACAACCTGGGCCTCAAGGGATTCGCGCACTGGATGAAAGTACAAGCTAAAGAAGAACTAGAACACGCAATGAAATTCTATGAGTACATAAACGATCGTGGAGGAAGAGTAGTATTAGAAGACATAGAGGCACCACCCCAAGAATGGAATAATATAACAGAGGTCTTTGAAAAAGCATTAGAACACGAGAAAAAGGTAACTAAGAGCATACACGACCTAGTAGAACTAGCCAAGCAAGAAAACGATATAGCAACCCAAGTATTCTTAAACTGGTTTGTATCAGAACAAGTAGAAGAAGAGAAATCCTTCAGCGAAATACTACAATTACTAAAATATGCTGGAGAAAAACCACAAGTAATAATAGCATTAGACAGACAATTGGTGCAAAGAAAATAACTTACGTAGCGACAATAGTTTCTTTACATACTTATTTTCCGAATATTCTTATCTTTTACATAGTTTAATTGTATAATCCAGCATAAAAGGGGCAACAATAAGAATTGATAAGAGCTCTGGTATAGCGGCACCTCTAGTAATATCGTAGACGAAGTGAAGATACCATATCGTGATAAACGCAATAACTGCTACTACTGGAAACAAGATCTTCTTCCACTTTACACCATACACTATTATAGCAGTCATCAATGAGATAAAGAAGGCTACAGATACAATAAAGTGAACTCTACCATAAACCTCGTCAAAAACAGCTATTAGATTCAATAAATAGGAGGAAATAAGCATCAATATACCATATATTCTGTCTTTTCGAACAATGCATACAAGAGAATATGTCGCGAGTATAAAGGCGCCAAGGCTGAGCCCTAGATTAAACACTATTGCTACATTACTCTTTACTGCATGGCCTAAATCGCTAAGAGCGTTATCTACTAAATTAAACCACCCAGAAACCCAAGCGGCAAAACCAATAAACAGTAATGGAACGATAAGTCCAGCACAAAGTAGACATATACACTTCAAGCAAGAATACGATTTGCTTGTCACGCCTTTCATCCTCGAAACAGCATAGACAGTATACAGTTATAATCTAGCATAGAAATAGATAAGAAGCTCTAAAAAATATTATACTTTTGGTATGTTATTTCTCTTAACAATCTATCCTAACTATTAACCTGGTGGTGGAGGCGGTGGTTGCGGTGGTGGCGGATAAGGATAATATTGTGGTGCTGTTTTCTTCTTTCTCATAGCAAGCGCTACTACTACGCCAGCGATTACGGCGATTACTACTATTCCTACTATAATGTATATAATCCAGTTTGAAGAACCAAAAGGCATCATATGTGTTTCCGTGTGTTGTGTATTTTGATTGCTTTGTACTCCACTAGCTGGTCCGGTTGATGGTGAGGGTTGTGTTGTTTGTTGCGGTGTACTCGTCTTTGTCGTACTAGACTGTGTAGTAGGTGAGGGCTGTGTTGGCGTTTGTCCCTCCCATGGTATTACTCCTATCTTCTCCTTTAACTCACCTATATTAGTATCTACTAGATGAGCTTTCAAATAACCTACGGGATTGCTTTCAGAGTATATTTCGAAAGCATAGAGTACATGAGAGTCTTCGTCGTAGTACAATCTTGCTCTTGCATCTGTTCCATTAATACTGAGCACAGTCTCATTATATGTTAATGGAAAAGGCATAGAGCTAAACTCTTCTCTAACATCGTCTTCAGTTATATTCCGTAGCTCCCTAACCTTGAGATCCAAAACCTCACCGCTATACGTGTCTAAATAATATCTCACACGTGCTATTAGATCAACTTTCTGTGTCGGATCTTCTAATTTTACATCTATATCATATGTTACCCATTTACCACTAAGGTTAACGCTCGTAGACGTTGTGGTAGGCGGCTGTGTAGTAGATGTAGCAGTAACAGTCGTAGTTGTTGTGGTTACCCCACCAGTGCTTTGCCCATAATTTGTATCGGTGAGTACCAGGACGTAATAGTAGTCACCTTCATTGACTGGACGTATCTCTGCGCGTTCAAGTAAGCCCGTATTAATATTATATTCAGCGTTAACAGTAAAGTTAAATGTGGTATACGATACATCTCCGCTTGACGGTATTTGTGTCGGGTTCATTGTAACGTTTAAGAAGTAGGCAAAGAGAGTGTCTACTACAACACTAAGCCAATACTCTATTGATGATTGATCCATACCCTCAAAGCCAGATACTACTCTAAAATCCGTAACATTTGCCTCCGGGAACTCTGGATCGCTAAGATTAACATAGATATGAGCTACAATATGACCCGTACCATTAACAGAATACACGTGGAGATCGTATTTAGCCCAATATTCCTCGCCAACTGCTAAAAGCGGTAGTGACATCGAGAAAACCACTAAAACGGCAACTAGCAACCCTATGGTACTCAAATATTTTTCTCTACTAAACCTATATTCCAAGACATAGCGCACCTATAGTATTATAGAAAATATCACTGAACTCTATATATAAA
>JALUDQ010000191.1 GCA_027043985.1 Desulfurococcales archaeon | reverse complement strand
AGATAAGATGATCTTAATCAACGACATGGAGTAGCCGAGAAAAGGATAAGATGTTAATAAAAAATTATTAATTAAGTTATGTTATTAGTGTAAAAGGTGTTATTGTTTTTGTTTATCTTGCTTATAGTATTTTGCTGCAGCTTTTATTGCTTCAATTATCTGTTTGTAGCCTGTACACCTACATATCAGTCCGCTTAATACCTCCTTGATCTCTTCCTCAGTGGCATCAGGCTTGTTTGTTAATAGCCAGTGGGCTGTTAGTATGAATCCTGGTGTACAGAATCCACACTGGAATGCTCCGTGCTCTATGAAGGCCTTCTGTATTGGAGCTAGTGTTCCGAAGGGTGCTAGTCCTTCCAGTGTAGTTATCTCTGCCCCGTCGGCTTCAGCCGCTAGCACCAGACATGATTTTACTGGTTTGCCGTTTAGTAGGACTGTACATACGCCACATTCTCCTCTATAGCATGTCCCCTTAACGCTCTTTATGTTCAACTTGTTCCTCAATACGAATAGTAGTGTTTCGTTTGGCTTTACTTCAACTTTGTATTCTTTACCGTTTACCTTTAATGTAATAGGTATGAGTTTCTCCGCCATGACCATCACCCTTCAAGTAGTGTTTTTAATAGATATCTTGTTCCAAACTCTACCATGTGTTCTCTAAGCTCCTTTGTTGCTCTCACATCGGTTATTGGTGAGACTTTAGATTTCACAAGCTTTACTGCTTCCTCTGCTAGTTCACTCAATGGTTTATCTTGTTTGAATAACTCTTCTACTTCCTCGACTATTACTGGTGTTGGCGCAACAGATGATAATGCTATTCTAACAATACGTTTCGCTGGATCCTTGGGGTTTGCAACTAATGCTGCGATACCTACTAGTGCGAGGTCCTCAGCACTGCGTACGAACTTTAGGTATCTACCCTTTGCTCCCTCAGGAGGCTCTGGTATAAATATTGAAGTAACCATCTCGTTTGGCTCAAGTATGGTTTTCTTAACCCATTTGAAGAAGTCTTTTATCTCGACCGTTCTCGTTCCATTCACGCTCGCAATATTCACTTTCGCCTTCAATACCAGTAGGGCTGGTGCGCTATCAGCTGCTGGTGAAGCGTTACATATGTTTCCTACGAGAGTCGCCTTCATTCTCAAGTGTGTGTCGGCTAGCTGTCTTATTGCATCCCATAGTACATAATATTTTTCTTTTACTATCTTATTGTTTAACAGTTCGTCTAATGTGACGGTTGCACCAATAGTTAGACCTTTACCTTCTTCATATTTTAGTGTGTGGAGTTCGTCTATGCCCTTTATATCAATCACATATTTTGGTTGCTTCAGCCTCATCCTCATGTCTACTAGTAGGTCTGTTCCGCCTGCTAGTATTCTAGCATCTCCCTTGTACTTGTCTAGTAGTTCTAGTGCTTCTTGAAGAGTCTTTGGTCTAAAGTATTCGAATTCGGGAAGTAGTGTATGGAATACTATTATAGACTTAGATGCCGCCATGATTCTCACCCTTTAACTTTTAATGCTTCTCTAACTTTTTCTAATAGCTCGGGTCTCTGCTTCTTTACCTCCTCAATTATCTTGTCAGGTTTCATTGGTAGTTCGTAGAGTTCTACTCCTATTGCATTTGCTATAGCGTTTGCTATGGCTCCGGGCCATGGAAGCATTGTTAGCTCGCCTACACCTTTAGCCCCATAGGGTGCATCCTTCTGGCCTACTCCGAGGCACTTGAATATCATTTCCTCCGGTATGTCTGCTGCTCTTGCAAGTTTGTAGTCGGTGAAGTTGGGGTTCATTAATCTACCATTCTTGTCGAATTTGAGTTCTTCGAGCAAGCCTATGTTGATTCCCATAACTGTTCCACCGTATACTTGTCCTGCAACGAGCATTGGGTTAATTGCTGGTGTGTCTAGAACCATTACTGCTTTGAGAACCTTTACGCGTCCAGTGATTAAGTCTACTTCTACTTCAACGGCACCTGCACCAAAGGTGTAGAATGGTGCTGGTACACTCTTTCCAGTCTCTGGGTCTGGTATTGATGTTCTAACTGGTACGTGGCTACCACGACCAATTAGTGGACCACCAATAGTGTTTCCATTAGGATACATGTAGCCTAGAGCCATTTCTGCTAATGATATACACTCCCATGGTTCACCTACTACACATGCTTTGCCATCTCTAATCTCTATCTGGTCTTCAAATACTCTGAATACCTGGGCTGCTACCTTCTTTATCTGGCTTTTTAAGTCCTCTAATGCCCTAATTAATGCTTGGCCTTCGCTAAAGAGACCTCTACTACCAACGGTCTGCCACGTGTATGGTACCATATCGGTTCTTCTCTCTGGAGCTATCCTTATCTTCTCTATAGGTATGCCTAGTTCCTCTGCAACTATTTGAGCTAGAGCCGTTATAGTGCCCTGACCCATTTCACCAGTTCCAACTAAAACATCAACAGAGCCATCATCATTTAGTTTAACAATTGCAGATGACGCTGCATTAGAGGGCTGCACTGGGCCTTTCCAGAAAGCCGCAATACCCTTACCACGGAACTTCCAAGGCTCTTTGGGCTGTTCGGGAGGTTTACCCCATTCTATGAGTTTCGCAGCCTCCCTAATTGCTCCCGCCGGGTCTCCTGCATCCTCTCTTAGTCTTTCTTGTGTATGTGTTATTGATTTTCCAGGTATGAGTACGTTCTTTAATCTGAATTCTACTGGATCCATTCCTAGTTTTTTAGCTAATAGATCCATTTGTCTTTCTGATGCAAAGTAGAGTTCCATTAATCCGAAGCCACGGAAAGCGGTAGTAGGTATCTTGTTTGTATATACTGCATAAGCGTCAGCGTACACGTGTTCTATTTCGTAGGGGCCGAAGGGTTTTAGTCCTACTGATCTTGCTACGTTTACTGTGTAATCAGCGTATGCTCCTGCATCTAGTATGTACTCTCCCTTATGAGCAATTAGTTTGCCGTCTTTTGTTACACCTGTCTTCATTTTGAAGTAGTAGCCTGCTCTTTGCGCCATATAGAAGTAGTTTTCTTCACGGTTTAGTTCTAGTCTTACTGGTCTACCTCCGAGTTTCATTGAGAAAAGTACTGGTATGTGCTCTAATAGTAAGCCAGCTTTGCCTCCGAATCCTCCGCCAAGATACATGTGGTGGACTACTACTTTATGTATTGGTAATCCTAGAGATGTTGCTAATAGGTTTCTTACAGCGAAAGGTGACTGGTGGCTTGACCATATTTCTACTGTTCCATCGCTTTTTACTCTTGCTATTCCAACCCAGTTTTCAAGGTATCCCTGGCTTATTAATGGCTCGTAATAGGTGTTTTCTACTACTACATCTGCTTTAGAAAATCCTTCCTCTATGTTGCCTTTTCTAAGCTTTAAGTGAGTGGCTATATTTGTTCCAGGTTTCGGGTATATGAATGGTGCATGTTTATACTCATGTAGTTTCTCATGCACGAGAGGCGCGTCTGGTTTCAAGGCTTCTAATGCATCGAGGACTGGTGGTAACGGTTCGTATTCAACCTCAATTAACTCTGCTGCTTTTTCTGCTGCTTCAAGGGTTTCTGCTACTACAGCTGCAACAGGATGACCGTAGTATAATACTTTTTCTCTAGCTAGAACATCTCTGTCTGCAGCATATATACCTACTTTGAATGGGAAGTCTGCACCAGTAAATACTGCTAGAACTCCCGGTACTTTCAATGCCTCATCATATTTTATTTTAAGTATTTTTGCATGCGCGTAAGGTGCTGCAACAAGTTTTGCGTAGACCATTCCGGGTAGTGTAAAATCATACGCATATTCGGCGTCGCCAGCAACTTTATCTATGTCTATTCTAGGAATAGGTTTACCTACATATTTTGTACCCATTTATCTCCCCAAAATAAAGTCACTCGTGAACAAGTGAATTATTATTTGGGGAGGCTATTTAAGTATAACGATAATGTATTAATAGCGAAATACTTATTTTCAGTGTTAAAGGTTAGCCTCCGCCGAACCATTCCATTACTTCAATGTTATCAATACTAACTTCTCTAACATTAGATAATGGGGCATCTAGTCCTCCACGTAATTTTATACTAAAACCATCGATCAGTATGACAAGTCTTGATCTGGGCTGTAATAGGTCTTCGGGTTTTTCTATCTCGAATTCTTTTTTCACTTTCTCGCCTAACTGTTTTAGTAACTCTTCTAAGAGGTCTCTAACTGTCTTTACTTCTCTATTTATAATTATTTCCTCTTTACCTACGAGATCCTTTAGTCTTCCATGGAGGCGTACTCTTATCGGCATTATGGTTCACAATAATAGTGTTATTGAAAGTGAGGTTAAAAATATATTGTAGGTTAAAAAGATTTTTTCTTTACAATATCTTACCCAATATGTCCTGGAGATCCTTTTCTATCTTTGGCGGGGGCTGCCATACTACGTGTACTGCTTTGACATTCTGGTCTTTGAGTGATTTGTAGAAGAACTCTAGCCCTATGTTTACCACTTTTAGTTCTGATTTGAATAGTTTGAGTATTTTTTCAACCATTTATCTCACCTATTTTCTTGGTTAATATTTTCCTACAAGGAATTCGTTGTAGAATTTGCCTATTTTTGCTTCATCTATTTTCTTCTCAGCTATTAGTGCTGCTGTTAAAGCCATTAATGCATTCGTTGGTAAGACTATTACTCCAGCACTTCTTAGTATTTCTTCTTGTTTTTTCGCGTTTTGTGGGTCTTTTTCTGTTCCAGTTATGTGTGCTAGTATTGTTAAATGTCTTCCGTCTTCTTCGGCTATCTTCTTTGCCTTCTTTATTGCATCTAGATGTGCTGTTGCGGGATCTGGGTGGCTTCCGTATCCTATTACGAAGTCCAACAATATTACTGCTACTTCGGGGTCTTTTGCTTCGTCTACTAGTCTTAGTAGGCGTATTGTTGGGTCGATCATTGGGTGTGCTCTACCAGCAGTGAATTCTTCCTCTCCTAGATCTATTACTGTGTGTTTGATGCTCTTGTGTACGTCGGGTAACTGGTATTCTGGATTTAATGGTGTGTTTGAATATACGTCTCCGATGAGCTCTTTGAATATTACTTGTGTTTCGAAGGTGAGCGTTCCTCCGGTAAACAAGCCTCTTATGTATTTCTGCTTCTCGCTGTGTTTTGCTATTTCTGCTTCTGCTATCTTTATTATCTCTTCCTTTGGTAAGAACAACTTCTTCTTGGCTTCCTCATAGAGTTTTTCGTCAACTAGCTTTACTGCTTCAAGAGCTGCTGCGTGTAGTGTTTTTGTCTGTACTAGTCTACCCTTGAGTTTTTCTGGGATTTCAAAGGTCTTGCCGCCAATAAAGCATGTAACATATTTCTTCTTAGTATTCTCTACTATATAGTTGATTATTTTGTCTTGTACGTCAGGTGAGGGTGGTTTTGATACTATTGCTATTACCTTTGTCTCGGGGTCTGCTTCAAAAGCCTTAATTGACAGCAGAGTCATTAATCCGCCTACGGGTGATTTGACGTCTCTACCTCCAACACCAATACCTTGTGTGATACCTGAACCAGCTTGGCTTACGAGTACGGTAAATTCTTGAAGTCCTGTGCCAGCTGCTGCTACAACTCCTATTGGTCCACGGTTCACAACGTTGGCGAAGCCTAGTGCAACTCCATTTATTATTGCGGTACCAGCTTCGGGACCCATTACTAGTAGTCCTTTCTCATAAGCTATTTTCTTTAATTCTATTTCGTGTTCTAGTGGTACGTGGTCGCTGAATAAGTGGACATGTATGTCTCTTTCTAGTAGTTTTAGTACAACGTCTCTAGCGTATTGTCCCGGTATTGACACGACTGCTATATTAGCGTCCTTTAATGCCTCTAAGGCCGATTCTAAACTATAATAGTAGGTTTCTGCAGTAGTTTCTCCCGGTGCTGTGAGTAGTTTTTCAACCTTCTCTAATATCTCGTCAATATTTGTTGAATCTTCGACCTTTAATGCTATGATCATGTCGTTATCTGTTGCCGCTCTTCCCTCATCAGTTAGTAGCCCTTGTTTTTCTAATAGTTCTTTGTTGAGATCTGTTCCCATCACGATGGCAGCGTCAACTACTCCTTCTATCTTCTTTGCCTCTTCACTTAGGTGTAGGAGCTGTACTGAATCTCTGTAAAAGTTCTTTTTAACGAAGTTTTTTACAATAACCAACTAGTTATCACCTAGGATCTTACAGCTTAAGCATAAGGGGAGTAGAGAGTAAAAAAGATGTCTTAGAAAGACTGTTTGTTTTTACTATAATTTATTTGATTAATCAGAGCAGAATGCTACTAGTCTACAGAACGCTGATTCACCGCCCATGAACTTGAATGGGAATGCTGAGATTACACATCTTCTGTTGAGTACTTGCTCTATTTCACCACCAGCATTCTCCACGTGTAATATACCCTTGGGGAATAGGTATGTGTGCATTAACTGGAAGTTCTCTGGCCACGGCATTGCTTCTTCTACTGATACACCATACTTCTTCTTGAATTCTTCTACTATATCCGGCCTTACTCTTCTAATTACAGTGTTTAATGGGTGGTCTTGTGATACCGCGTCTACAGCTGTCCACTTTATCTTCTTCTTGATTAACCAGTCTGCAAACTCTTTCTTGGGGCCTGGATGCTTTAGCATGTATCTTACTGTATCCGCTCCGGGCTGATACCATGCATACTTGCTATAACCAGTATATATTACTAGTACATCTCCCTCCTTTATCTCTAGGTTGTATTCTTTTGCTCTCTTCTCAATCATTTCTGACGTATATATTCCTAGATCATCAACCATATCACTTATATCAATTATTACTCCTTCACTAATCCAGTACTCGATAGGAATACTACCAATATCTAAGCCTGCTGGATCAAAGTGTAATGGACCATCCATGTGTGTGCCTATGTGGAGTGGTGTTTGTATATACTGTGCTTGTACACCGTGCTCTGTTACTACCTTTATCCATTTGAACTCAAAAGGCGGATACGTTGGGAATGGTGGTGTTAAGTTGCTTAGAGGCTGTGAAAGGTCATATACCTTTACATTGGACCAGTCCACCGATTTAGTCCAATCAAATTTGGGCTTGCCTTCTTTTTCTATCTTTTCAACGAACTCTTCAAGAATGTTACCTACTCTAGCTTTCCACTTTTTATTTGACGGAGGATATAGGTATGCCATAAGAACGCACCTACGTGGAATAAATGGTTCGGTCTTTGCTTTTAAGTTTTACTTATTTCGTAATTGAGTGTACCGTAATAAATAATTATTTACGTTACTTTACGATTAATTTTCAAAAAATAACCTAAAATACTTCTCGATAAATCCCCTCCCGTAAAGAGATTCCAAGATTACTGCAAGAGCCGCTAAAACGCCTACAGCTGTATCTAACCCAGATGTATGCCCAATGGATAGTAATGAGAGAAAATAGTTGGTGCTATCCACGTATTTCATCTTAAAGATACTCTCTATAAAACCCTCTAGAATATTATTAAATAATCCGAAGTGATTGTAGTATAATAGGTACCCACTTACCCAATTAGTCCTCTTAAAGACTAAGTTCTTGTCAAGAATTAATGGTCTTAACCCATTACATGAAAGATAAATATTAACTGTACCAAGCAGTGCACCAAAGAAGTCATCCGTTGATGGTGTTACTCCATAACCTAATCCAAGCATTGAATATATGTCATGTACAAATATACTGTTTTTTCCAACAATGTATCTCTTTATACCGTATAATATGTCAAGTATTTTTGTTTTCAAACCCATTTTTCCTATTAAATCTAAGATATTATTTGGTTTATCAATGATATTTAAGAAGAAACGAACTCTATTATACAAACTCATTAGAAAATCTATGAATACATGTTTTCTACTAGTACTATTGACTAGTTCACAGATACTGCAAATACGCGGAATAGTTATTTTTTCTTCGTATAACTCTACACGTATTTTGAAATCACTAATAATAATATATGGTTTATTAAAGAATACGTTCTCGTAGGGTCTTACATGTTCTTGGAAGTTTATGAACTTATTTCGATTGTAGTTTATGTTCACATATATAGGGGAGAAATAATTCAATGCTGTAATTGAGAGAAGCATATTATTTATGTCCTTTATATTTATTGTCCTACGGAATACGTTTATAACTTCGCCCACAACGACTTTGTCTCTAATAATGAACGGTATCCATAAGGAGCCTATTCTATCGGCAACAAACTCTGTCAATAATACAATGCCTTCATTGAATCATGTAATTAGTGTATAAAAAATGGTCATAGGAGGTATTTATTTGTATATTTATATTCCGTAGACCTCTGCGAATCTTCTAAGTGCTGCTTTGAAGTGGTCTATAGGGAATACTACTATACCTGCACCTATTTGTCCTACTCCTGGTTCTTTGTGTGCTATACCAGTGTTTATTGTTGGTGTTATACCTGTGGCTACTACTTTTCTAATGTCTACTCCTGTTGGCGTGCCCTGGAAGTTTAGGTAGGGTATTGTGAAGTATTTATGCTTTGTATATGTTATCTGGTACATTTTCTTAGTGTTCTCAATTGCGAATTCTACTGATCCACCAACCCATGACACTATTGCTGGTGCTGCAGCCATAGCAAAGCCTCCGAACCCTGCTGTCTCCGTTATACTGCTATCTCCTATGTCTGGGTTAGCGTCTTTCTCTGAGTATCCTGGGAACCATACTCCCTTTGGTACTGGTGCTGGTGCTGTAAACCATTCGTTGCCTAAACCGCTTACCCATATAGCCGTGTCGGTACCGTTTCTAGTCATCACGGTTACTATTGTGCTATACTTTATGTTATGAGCTGCTAAAGTCATTGCCTTAGCCGAAGCCATACCCAGGTTTAGTGTCGTGAACGGGTTACGCGCCATGAAGTCGTATGCTTCTAGTATCATCTTTTTGTCTAGGTCTGTCTTAACTAGGTATGGCGCTATTTCTTTTAGGAAGAGAGTCGTGGTTGCAACGTATCTGTTGTGGCACTCGTCTCCCATATGGAGGGCTTGAGAGATCAAGGGTTTAAACTCTAAGCCGGGCTTACCATCTTTCTTTATCTCCTCTATAACTGCCTTGAGGACAGGGTATAGAACATCTCTCATCCAGTTGAGCCTATCGATAACCTCCTTACTGTATGCACCATATCTGAGAACCTTACCTATACCCTCATTCATGTTACTATAGGCGTAGTTGCCGAACTTTTTATCATAAACTATGTATACGGGCATTGACGGTGATACTACACCAGCCATAGGACCAACTACGTTATGAGGATGCGTGGGCTCGAAGACCACCTCGCCTGTTCTCAGAAGCCTCTCAGCTTCCTCAGGCGTGCTTGCCCATCCCTCATAAATACAAGCACCAATTAGTGCGCCCTTAAGTGGACCAGAAGCTCTTTCCCATGTTACTGGGGGTCCAGCGTGTAAGAGCATTCTATCTTTCATGCCAGGTATTACTTTAATAGCTAGGTCCATATC
>JALUDQ010000190.1 GCA_027043985.1 Desulfurococcales archaeon | reverse complement strand
GAGCATCCTCTTGGATGCGATTATTTTGGTGCTGACATCTGGGCGGAGATAGTGTGGGGTGCTCCTATAGTATTGCAGATAGCCTTCATAGCCGGCTTTATAACAACGTTTATCGGTATAACGGTTGGAATGGTTGCTGGCTTTAAGGGTGGGAAAGTAGACGCAGTACTAATGGCTATAACCGATATCGTTATGACTATACCCGGCCTACCCCTACTAATAGTACTGGCGACAGTTATCAAAGCAGCTACTCCATGGGTTGTAGGCTTACTACTAAGCATTACTGCTTGGGCTGGACTAGCTAGGAGTATTCGCTCTCAAGTACTCTCGTTAAAGGAGAGAGAATTCATAGAAGCAGCAAAAGCCCTCGGGCTCCCGACATGGCATATTGTTTTCAGAGAAATAATGCCCAACCTCATGAGCTTTATTGCCATAAACTTCATATTCGCTACAACGGGCGCGATCTACGGTTCTGTTGGACTCTACTTCCTGGGAATACTACCGTTAACAACGCTTAACTGGGGTGTAATGTTAAACTATGCCTATACTCAGGGCTCCTATATGAGTATGAGTACTATACACTACATGCTCGCACCAATAATAGCAATCGTGGGATTACAGGCTAGCCTAATATTGTTCTCCTATGCTGTAGACGAGATCTTCAACCCGAGGCTAAGAACCCAGGTCTAAGCCTTTTTCCTCAACCAGTAGCTACAATATTCTCTAATAGGACATACCCTGCATCGCGGTTTACGTGGTCTACAAATACTTCTACCAAATAATATGAGAGCTAAGTGTAGCCTCCCCCTATCTTCTGGGCGAACTGCTTCCTCGAGAACCCGTCTTATCTCCTCATATCCTGCTCTCTCATCAACTATTCCCGTCCTCTTAGCTATCCTAGTAATATGAGTATCTACTGGTACAATCTGGTATCCTCCAGCCAGCATTAAGAATACGTCAGCCGTCTTCAACCCTATACCTTTAATCCCCAATAGCTTCCTACGAGCCTCACCGTATGGTAGTTTCACGATATCCTCTAACACTATTCTACCACTCACAATCTCCCACGCCAACTGTTTTATTACACGAGCCTTCTCCCAGTAGAGCCCAGCTGGCTTTATAGTCTCAGCAATCTCCTCTACACTCGCCTCCACGACCTCTCTCGGATCCTTAAACCTCTCCCTAAACCTCTCCAATGCCCTCCTAGTATTCTTCCAATAAGTCCGCTGAGACAATATAACAGCCACTAACAGTTCAAACAAACTATACTCTCTAACCCACCCAGGACTAACATAATATCTACTTAACACCGCCTCCGCTATCCTCCTAGCCCTCTCAACATCCATAGAATCCACACCATAATCCTTTCATCAGTTATAAGACTATCCTATTATTGTACTATCTTTGCTATCTTTCTGATACTTAAGACATTTTTATTCATAAATATACAAGTTTTACTCAGAGATATTCAAGCCTTAGTTACCATTCGCTTTTGTATTAGTGGTAGACCTAGTTTTATCATAGAAAAATAATGATTCACTAATTACTAAGTCATAAAGTATCCTTAATTTAAGCATAAATAAGTATGTGTAAATAATGAATAGACTGATCCTCAAGTAGTTTTATGTACTATTTGTAGGCTTTTTTCCTAGGTAGAATAGCATAGACTACTATTCTTCGTGGCTTCTCTAATTCGAATAAGACCCGGTATCCACCAACTCTAAGCCTATAATGGTTTTTGTATCCTTTAAGTTTCTTAATATCAAGTTTAGGAGTAAATCCATAATCTCTCAAGGCAACTAATGCATCAATTATTCTTTGTTTAGTCTGAGGATCAAGTTCGTCAAGATCCTTCTTAGCTCTTCGAGTAAGGTATATCTCGTTTCTCATTTACAGTTAATCACCCGAAAGAACGTTCTCTAATTTGAGTAATTCTATTCTACCTTTTTTCTTGTCCTCTTCATACGTTTCAATAGCCTCGATCTCATCGGGTAATGGCTCCTCGATGCCTATTAGGCGCTCCTCCAATAGTGCCTCTATGCGTTCTAACATTTCCTTAAGACTACGGATCTCCTCTAATATAGTACTCTCTTTAATTATTGACATTTAATTCACCTTACTACCTCTATATTTTCTCTAAGAGCTTGATTAACTTATCGCACAGAAATTCTTTACAACTTTCTTAGAAAAATTTTAGAAAAGTTCGCTCTACGCATCTTCGCTATTAAAATTAAATTATTCCTATTGCTAAATTGAACGATATTAATCGAAAGTAGGAAACATTTAGAGCCCTATGCGTGAACGAATCCCTTCGAGGAATTCTCTTTGAATAGAGGCTTTTATAGTGTTGTTTGCTTACGGGGAGCTTGTTTACTAGGTTATTGTTAGAGATCACTATCGTTACTGGGAGGACTGATATGTTTTGCTTACATTAATATATTTTAGTGTTTTATAGCTAGTTTTAACTGGAGGAATAGTTGGTTTAACTGGGTGGAGGTGTGTTCTTGTATGGAGCTAACTGATAAGATTAGATTGCTTGAACAATTAGTTAAAGTGCCTATGATTAGTGTTGCTGGCTTCACACATGATAGGATTGTGTATGTATCTAATGTTGAGGGAGAGCTTAGCTTATGGTCTATGAGCCCCGTTGAGAAGAAGCCTCTCCGGCTTACAAGAGAGCCTATTCATGGCTTAGC
>JALUDQ010000189.1 GCA_027043985.1 Desulfurococcales archaeon | reverse complement strand
GTCTTCGACCTTGATGCGGTTAGACTAGTCTATCTTGTAAGACTCATGGGTGACCTTGGCTTAGACTATAGGAGGAGAAGAATAGAGAATGCTAAGATAATACATGTTGGAGTAGCCTCA
Organism: Desulfurococcales archaeon; assembly: GCA_027043985.1. Classification (GTDB taxonomy): domain Archaea; phylum Thermoproteota; class Thermoprotei_A; order Sulfolobales; family WANQ01; genus JALWGO01. The sequence continues at coordinate 2,603 of JALUDQ010000189.1, read as the reverse complement.
AACCCCTACTTCAACCCATTGGAACTAGAGGTTCTCCGTCTTCAGAAAAAAGTGCGTGCTGGGGCAGAGTTTGTTGAAACACAGCCAGTTTTCAATAAAGAAGTAGTATTAGACTATGTTAAGCGATTAGAGGAGAGAAATATACATGTACCATTAATATTCTCTCTTATAGCCCTACCTAGCTACAAGTATGCTAAAGCATTAGAAGAGTTTGCTAGAGTAAAGGTACCCGACGAATACTTGGACATGTTGAAAAGCAAGGGAAATGAAGCAAACCTAGAATTCCTACCAAGACTTGCTGAAGAATTGTTCAGCTTGGATAGTGTATCAGGTGTTCATATACTAACACTTGGAGATAATAATATGGGTTTAGAATTGGGGAAAAGGATAAGATCTCTTCTCTAATCATGCATACCGAATTCAAGATTCTTAATCCATGTACTGGTAAAGTCTTCTAGTTCGGCTAAGTCTATACTCTTGGTTCTCTCTAAGTAGCCACGCATGCGTTCCTCGTGTTTTCTATCCAGTACAAGTGTTTTAAGACCCGACAAGACCATATTGCCGGCTACTAATACTTTCTCCTCAGGGACACTTGGTATAAGGCCTAAAAGCATAGCGTCCTTAATGCTAATAGATGAGCCGAAAGTACCCGTTAATACTACCCATTTAAGGTCTTCTACTCTTATATTTGATTCCTGGAGAAGTAGTTGCCAGCTCGTCTTAACGGCCGCTAATGCTTTTTGAAGCTCTCTTACATCCAGTTGAGTAAATACTATTGGCTTATTAGTAATTGTTTCATCGGCATTAGCTATAACTATGGTTTTAATACCATTTACTCTACGATACCCTCTAAGTATCCGTCCCTTCTTGTCTACGACTTTATTTCTAAGTAGCTCTGCCGCCAAACTTATAATACCTGAGCCTAGAAGGCCAGCTGGCTTGGACTCGGAATCAACCATATATTCAAAGACTATTTTGTCTGCTTCAACCCTCTTTATTTTAACGCTATAGATTCCAGGCAAACCTACTCCAGCACCAGATTCTACGTGGCCCTCAAAAGCTGGTCCAGCTGGCGTGCTTGTAGCATATATAGGGTCTTCCAGTCTTCCTGTTCCGACTATTACTTCTGTATTCGTTCCTATATCTATTATTATGTATGGTTTATCTAAACCCATATATTCAACCGCCGCTATGTTGGAAAAGGCATCTGCTCCAACGAATCCCCCTATGAAGGGAGCGGCGTAGAAGGATTTACATTTACCTAAGACTCCTATGAAGGGTCCTTTAAGGTATGGTTGATAGGGTTTTACCGCTAACTTATCTACTGGTAGCCCTAATAGTATGCTTTGATTTACACTATTACCAGCAAAAGCCGTTAAGACTATATCACTGTTTTCATCGTGTATTTTCTCAATTATATCTAATAGTAGTGCTCTCATCTCATGTTCTTTCTCCGGTTGTTCTATTATTTTTGATAGTCTTGTTATTATATCTGCACCATATCTTGTCAAAGGATTCACTATTGTTTTCTCGATATGAACGTCTCCCTTCAAGTCCATTACTTGATAGGCTATTTTCGTCGTACCTAAATCTATGAGCAGTATTCTTACATTATCATTGCCTACTATAGTAGTAGATATTGGGTGACCACGTATTATTAGAACCTTACCTTTACCGCTAAAACAGTTCTCTTGGGATATGATTACTTCTTCCTGAGAATGTAGTGGGAGCTTTTCTATTGCTATATCTTGTAGACTGAATATAGGATCTATTCTATTTAATAGGATGTTGTACGAGTAATGCGAGACTCTGAGCCTGGGCTTATAGAATAGTTCTACTTCAACATTACCAAGCACTCGTGTTTGACAAGCCAGTCTTAAACCGTCTTTTAGTCCACGGCTAAGCTCATTACCAGTAGGCTTTGATATTTCTCCTCTAACTCTAACAATACATTGACCACATAATCCTCTCCCACCACATGGTAGGGGTAGTAGACCATTTCTTGCTAGTAGCTCGCCTAGATTTTCCCCGTACTCAGCGATTATCTTTTTACCAATACCCTTTACATTTACTACGACTTTCTTATCCGTATATTCTCACCTCTTTTCTTCCGCATACTTGTTAACTATCCTAACAGCTTCTATAGCATTCCTAGCCCAGGCATCAGCACCTATTTTTTCTGCAAACTCTCTTGATGTTGGAGCCCCACCTATTATGACAAAGACCTTTTCTCTCAACCCCTCCTCTCGTAATTTCTTAATTACCTCTTCCATATACCTCATGGTTGTTGTCAATAGAGCACTCATACCCAAGACATCTGGATTATGCTTTCTTATCGCCTCAATGAATTTTTCAGCTGAAACATCTACTCCTAGATCTATTACCTCGTGTCCCGCTGCCTGTAACATTACCTTAACCAGAGTCTTCCCTATATCATGTACGTCTCCCTTAACGGTACCCAACACTATCTTCAAACGCCTCTTTGTCGAAGCAGCCTTTTTTGCTTCTTCTTTTAACAGCTTATCTAATCTCCTCATAACGTCCTTGAATATCTCGGCGGCCTCTATTAACTCGGCAATAAAGTATTCTCCTTCCTCGTAGAG
>JALUDQ010000188.1 GCA_027043985.1 Desulfurococcales archaeon | reverse complement strand
GAACATCATCACCATCACGGCGAGGTAGCATTGGATGAGCTATTATCAGCGATGGCTACATCACTTCATATTCTAGAGCATGAAATAGAGGATATGAAGATAAGAATTAGGGTAATAGAAGCTAAAGTAGACCAAATATATGATATGATAAATACTATTGCTAAGAAAATAAAATAAGCTTAAAATTACCATAAAATAGTAAACAATATATACTACCTAAACCAAGAATCCCAAGACGCTAGTCTGAGGTTTAAAGATAATGAAGTTCTGTCCGAAATGTGGTGGATTAATGGTTCCCAGGAAAAAGGATGGAAAAATAATTCTCAAATGCATTAAATGTGGTTTTGAAGTAGAAGCATCAACGAATATAGCTAAAGAGTACCGCGTTGAAGCAAACATAAGCGCTGAATCAAGGGTATTAACAACCTCGCTTGTCAGTGAGGCACCTAAACGTAGACTAAGAAAGAAGGAAGAGTATGATCAAGAGAGAGAAGAGTGGTATGAAGTAGCCTTGGAGATAATGTCCTCTGAAGAATCAGGCGAGGAGGAGTAGAGTCTAACTAGTTACTTGAAAGAACTCTGGAAGCCAGTCTACAATCTCATCTGCAACTTCTTCTAAATCTATCTCATATACTTCTAGTTCCTTATCAATATACACGCCTTGAATCCCATGAAGTATTGCTGATAATACTACAGTAAAGGTGATTTTTGTAACCTTAGAGAGATTAGATGCTGCTTTTACTAGTAAACCCCATACATCACCCTTAAAGGCTATGGCAAAATCGTCTGGAATTCTATCATATTTACAGTGAAAAACCATTGTTGAAGAAGGTGTTTTAATACTAACTATTAGTAGTTCACGGTACTTTTCAGTATTAGATGAAGGATAAGTCATAATCAATTCTACTAGTTCCTTGAAAGGAAAGTTACGAGTAGGTGGTCCTTCAAGTATTCCTATAACTTTAATACCTTCCAATGGTCTAAGCGCTTCAACTATTTGATTAAACTCTATCCTCACCTGATCCGACACGAACTTATCCCCAAGGCAATTATACCATTGAAAACAGTATTTATATTATTCCCCAACACCATGTAGCTAAGGCTTATACGTAACCAATTCTTCGCCATCAACGTATGCAGCTATCTCAAAATACTGGCCTATACCACTCGTATGTATCTTCGGCATCAATACCTCTAATATCTGAAACAATCCCGCTCTATCACTCATATACACATTTATTCTCACAGGCCTCTCAATACCTTGCTCTATCTCAACACGCTTTATACTAAGAGCTGAGACAGAGTGCATATCTATCTTACCGAGCCTATAAGGTACTCTCGCTCGGCCCTCAGCCATATCGGTTCCATCAGCTATTTTCACAACTCCAGCTTCAACAGTTAAGCACTTGACATTATAATCAGTTGAATATATTGCATGGAGTACTTCTTGTCTTATGGGAACTAGTTTCTCGAAGCCGACAAGGTCTGGGAGAATTCTATCAAGAATAGGCTTAGCCAGTATGTAGCCATGGAATTCATGCATACTCCTATGCAACGAGTTCCCTATATCATGCATATAAGCACCTAGCATAACTATCAACATGGACTCCTCTATACTACTAGCAGTACCATCCCGCAGTGTCGTAGGCTTCACACCACCCTCTAATAATAGGTTGAATAACTCTAAAGCTGAACCACTCACAATCCTCGCATGAACTGGACCGTGATCATTGTATTTTAGCCTTGTAACAGCCATAACATTACTTAACTTCAACAATTGTTGGAGTTCATGATCTTCCTCCAACATTCTCCAAGCCTTCAAGAGCAGTGGATGCCTTCGTATATGCGTATATATTAGTTGAGGAGACACTATCACCAATCTCTCCACACTCAAGGGAAACTTACAGTAAACAATTTTAAGTTATTAAGACCCTCTACAATAATAGTTGTTAGGGTGTTATTATAGGCTCCGAATAATATAGCTTAGCTTCTAGTATCTTTTCTAAATCAATACCCTTTTCCCTCCTATAAGACTCAACCCACTTCTCATATAGTCTCTCATCAATCCTTCTAAGATACTCTAAAACCCAGCGAGCTATATCAGAAGTACGAGCCCTGCCACCCCGCTCAAACAACCTACACTCTATTAGACGAGCAATAGTTCTCGCAACCTCTAATTCTATACCAACCTTCAATAAGCTTACAACAAGTTTCTCATAAATAAACTCCTCCTCTCTACCATCACGTTTCAATACAACTAGCTTCATCTAGTAGAACCTCAAAGTTATTACTAATTGATAATATATTTTTCAATAGCGTATAAAGATTTCCTTCAATACAAACATCAACAAGAGAAAAACTCAGCCACGCTTAGGCATGGATTCCTCTATCTTTATCCTAGCTATTTCTTCTGCTTCTCTAAGTATTTTTTCAACTTCAGCTGAACCCGCTGGAGCAACAACTGGTATTCCCTCACCACCATGATATTCCAGTTCGGCCATAGCCGACTCTATGTGACCTTCAAGATCACTTAGGACCATCGAGACATCTGGTATTACGGCTCCTAAACTCTTCTTTAACTCCTTAATAACTCCCTTCAAACTCGCAACCTGGCCCACAGCTACACCAGTCATCGCTATAGTTTCCGCTCTAATAGCAACTCTCTCAAGAGCTATCTGTATCTTTGTTAACTCATTTATCATCTTGTCTAACTGAGCTATCTCATTACTATAACTGGCAGCTATTTCCTTAAACCCCTTCCGGGTATACTCTACAAGCATTTCAAATAATTTCCCTCGACGATAACGAAGCCTTCTAATCAAGTTATCTATCTTTAGCGATCCTGTTCGCGCACTACTAGCTGCAGCAAGTAGTTCATACTTTATACCTCGACGGCTCTTCTTTTTACTCCTTCTAAACAGTATCATCACTAGATACCCAGCACATAAGCTTATACATGAAGAGGGTTTAAGTCCTCTAAGGCTCATACCACAGAATATTACATTTAATGAAGTTTTAAATACTATAATATTTTAACATGAAAAGAACATATAGGAAAATATGATGTAACGAAAATATTTTTATTTATAGGTTAAGATACTATTAATAGTATTTAAAAGAAACATAGGGGGATGTTAAGACATGTCAATATTTGAGAAAAAAGTAAGACTCCCAACAGGTAAAGAGATAGGAGTATTCGATATCCTAACTTTCTGTTACGGGCTAAGTGAGACAGATGTAGAGGTATTAAAACAGGTAGCTGAATGTGGCGAGAAGGGAGCAACTGTAGACTATATCGTCAAAACACTTAAACTAAGTAGAGCCTCAATTAGCCGTAGTCTCAGCAAGCTAGTAGACCTAGGATTCATTATTAGGAGAAAACTTCCGCCAGCAGGTGCTGGTAGGCCCAAGTACGTCTATGTTTCGGTAACACCGAAGGAATTAGCAGAGAAAATATACTCTGATATAGAGAAGTGTACGGGTAGTGCTAAAACACTAATAGAAGAGTTCGCTCAAGCACTAGCTGGAAAGCTTAAAGAGGAGTCAGAACGCGAAGCGACATCATAACTTTTTGCTCCGACACTGGCGGTGACATCATCCCCTATAATAGTGTAGTGTTAAAGCTACTATAAGAAACGTTTTCTTATCCCTGCATACTCGTATAATGCTTTTACAGCATAAGCTACTCCTCTATGAGTTACTGCTACTGGCACCTTGTTTTCTCTTAGAAATCTTATTGCTTCCGCTACGTTAAAGCCAGCGAAGAAGGAGACTATGGGCTTACTCCTATCGTAGCTATCCCATGTTCTCACTATTGCTTTAGCTATATTCAATGCGTCTACTAGAGGCGGAGGATTATGTATAACAATTATTGACCCTACGCCCGGGTCTTCTAAGAGTATTGATAATAGTTTCTCATATTTTTCCTCATTACCTTCAGCTAACATGTCTATAGGGTTCGATACGGAAGCATTGGGTGGAAGTTCTCTCTTCACTTTAGACTTTAATTCCTCTGACAAGGGTGGCACTTTTATTCCAAGTCTCTCTAAGTGATCAGCTATCGTTACGCCATGCCCACCACTATTGGTTAATATTACTGGAGGCTTCTCTGGTAGAACACTATTCCATGCCAAGGCTTCAACACTATCAGCCATTAAGTCTAAGTCGTCTACTACGATGAACCCTGCTTGCTTGAAGGCTGCAAGATATAATTCTATTGATCCAGCTAAACTACCAGTATGGGATAAAGCAGCTCTAGCTCCCGCTTCTGTTTGACCAGCCTTATGGACTACAATAGGCTTCCTCGAAACCACAAGCCTACCCTCCTCTAATAAGAGCTTACCTTGCCCCCGCCTTAATCCCTCAATATATAGTGCGATAACCCTCGTCTCGTCATGATCTACTAGTTCTCTTAGAAGCTCTTCCTCGCCCACGTCTACGCGATTACCTAGACTTAAATAAGCACTTACCCCTACACCACGTTCTGATAAAACTGCAGCAAGCGCTGTTAAGTATGCCCCACTCTGTCCTAGTAATGCTACACTACCTGGCTTGAAGAGTTCTTCAAAACTAGCATGTAAGCCACGGTGAGGGATACTTATACCAGCACAATTAGGGCCTATTATTCTAACACCACTTCTTCTAGCATGATTTAATAATTCTTCCTCTAGCTCCCTATTACCCGATTCCGAGAACCCTGCCGATAATACTACTGCTACCTTTACATTCTTTTCTCCTAGTTCGTCTACTACCCCTATAACCACCTTCGCTGGGACAGCGATAACTGCCAAGTCTATCTTATCTTTTATCTCTTTTACAGAAGGATAGGTTTTCAATCCTCTTATTTCATCGTATTTAGGGTTTACGGGATAAATCTTGCCCTTAAACCCTGCTCGGATAAGCCTATCAAGAACCATGCCGCCTACTTTCCTAGTATTTGGTGATGCACCTATAACTGCAATACTTTTAGCGTTAAATATTATCGATAATTCCTTGATATCCATGTATAATACACCCTAAAAGCTATCATATAAGATGATTTAGGCAAAGATATTTCAACTATACGTTTCATAATAACCTTATGGTGGGCTAGAAGATGAAGGTGGGGGTTATAGGATTAGGAAATATGGGTTACTCTATGGCTCTTAGACTCGTCGAGAAGGGATTCAATGTATACGCGTGGAATAGGAGTAGAGAAAAGCTTGAACGCATAGCTAGAGAAGGCGTTAAACCCGTAGAGACTCCCCGGGACCTGGCATTAACTACTGATACAGTAATAGTAATGGTCAGCGATGACGAGGCTCTACGAGAAATAGTATACGGGTTCAATGGTTTATTAAAGGGTGTTAAACCGGGCTTCACATTAATAAACACGTCTACTACAACACCATTCATTGACAAAGAGATCTCAACTAAGATAGAATTAGAGGATGCATGCTTTATCGAAGCACCAGTTCTAGGAGGCCCACGTGTTGCGAGGAGAGGAGAATTATTAATCATAGCATCGGGTAGGAAACACTGTATTGAAAAGAATAAGCTTGTTCTCGAAGCCTTAGGAAAGATTATGCATGTTTCAGAGCGTATAGGAGAAGCTATGGTACTAAAACTCGCCTTCAATACACTATTAATATCTAGTCTGGAATTATTAAGCGAGACCATAGGTCTAGTAGAATCCTGGGGGATAAAACCAGAATACTTTGCCGAAATATTAAATGAAACCGTATTCGCAGCATTCGCGAAGAAATATTATTCACGACTACTAGCAGAAGAATACCCTACAAGCTTCAAATTGAGTCTAGCCGCAAAAGACCTCGAGTACGGGTTAAAGACAGGCAACTATAAGGGTCAACCTCTACCATTAATCGCTACTGCAACTCAAATGTATAAGTTAGCAAGTCTCTACGGCTATGGTGGAGAAGACTATAGTAGGATATCATTATTTATTAGGAGGCTTAGAAAGTGGCCCCAACCAAAAGAGTATACACTTTAGGACACAGTAATAGGCCGCTACAAGAATTTTTAGAAATACTTAAAGAATATAATATAAGGAGACTGGTTGATGTCCGAAGATTCCCTAAATCCAGTAAATACCCTTATTTTAACCGTGAAAATCTTGCTCAAACACTACGTAGTATTGGAGTAGATTATATCTGGTTCGGAGACCTATTAGGAGGATTCCGAAGTGGAGGCTATGAAGAATACATGAAAACACGTGAATATCTTAAAGGCATTAGGAGGCTAATAGAGATAATTGAGGAGACTAGAGACGGGTTTGTCGCAATAATGTGTAGTGAAAGGCTATGGTTTAAATGTCATAGAAGATTTATTGCGGATACTCTAACTGAAATGGGATATAACGTAGTACATATAGTTGAGAGAAACAAGGTCTACCAGCACAAGAGACAAAAACTTATTGAGCCTTAAGCCGTGAAAGCTAGTGGGAGTGATGATGAACCCAGCGGGAACTTAGCTTAAATGCTGAAGAACCACCAGCCCAAATACTGAACTCTCTATCTGAAATATTCTACAACTCTATTATCCTAATCTTGTGCTCGCTAACATATTTCTCTAAGAGAGCCCCGGGTTTCCAGGTCTTGAACCCTTCGGAGATAAGCCATTTGTGAATAGTACTACTTGCCGCTACAATGATGTCACTATACCTGCTATAGTGTACGGCATAGTATTCTTTCCGCTGCTCATCACTAATATGCTCCCAGTCTTCGAGAACAAAGACTCTTGAACCATCATTACCTACTACTAGTATAAGAGAGTTTAGCGTGGAATCCTTAATCCTTCCTCTAGCATCTTTAACCTTAACTAGGTCTCGGGTTACTAATTCTTCCACCGTACTAATAATACCCTCTACTATGTCGCCATGCGAGGTTTCACTTACCTTACTAATCAGTAGCTTAAAGTAGAGGAATGTATCCGTAACCTTGTCTAGATCGCCCTTGTATCCTACTATTCCAGCTAATTTTTCTTTAAACAATCCACCATTATGCGCTAGAAATAGTATGGTATCGTTAACTTGAGCTACGTAGGGGTGGGCATGAACTAGTCCTAAGGGTTCATTTGGGCCCGCGCGCCTTATATGAACTATACCGTGACCACTACTACTCATACCTGTTATCAATTCTACCATTTTGGGCTCGGTATACATCGGATTACTGCTACGATAGTAGAATAAGTTATTTGAGTTGTAGAACGCTATACCCCAGCCGTGATTATGTCCTCCCGGAGAACCAGGGATTAATGGGTCATATCTTGATGCGCGGAGTAGGTAGTATAGTGGTTTCTCTAAGAGTCTAGTGGTTTTGGTCTTGAAGCCTAGTAGGCGGCACATAGTTTATCTCCTAATAGGGTTATACTATATTATAGATTAAAAATTGCTTAGCAAAGGAACCCAGCATGCGTGTCTATGTTGGGACTAGTGGGTGGATGTATGATTGGAACCCCGATGGATTCCAATGGTATATTGATAATAGTGGTCTAAATGCCGTTGAATTAAATGCAAGCTTCTACCGTTTCCCCTTCCCGAACCAAGTCAAGTCTTGGGCTAAGAAGACTAGGAGGGTTAATCTTAGGTGGAGTGTAAAGGTTAATCGCTTTATAACACATGTATTCATGTTTAACGAAAAAGCCCTAAATACTTGGGATAAGTTTAAACGATTATTCACGCCCTTGGACGCTTACGTTGATTTCTACTTGTTCCAGTTACCACCTAGAGCTAGACCCACACCTAAACTTGTAGAACGTATTGAAAACTTTATATCAACTACAAGATTGGGTGAAAGGTTCGCGTTAGAGTGGAGGAATAGGGAATGGTTTCAGGAGAGGTGGGTTAAGTGGGCTGAAAAGAATGGAATAACATTAGTATCGGTTGATTCACCAGAGACTGTGTTTTATGCTAGGACTAGTAGGTATAGTTATGTTAGAATGCATGGGAGAATACTATGGTATGCCCACTACTATACAGATGAGGAATTAAGTGAGGTTGCAGATAAGTTAGTTGAAATGAATGGAGAATCAATCTACGTCTTCTTTAATAATAACCACGATATGTTGGAAAATGCTAGACGTATGAAAAAACTACTTGAACAAAAACTACATTACGCTCAACGTACCCTCTTTTGACCTCTTCTTACTTGATATTTTCGGGAACTTTTTCCATAGACTCGCATTTATTACTAGGAAGCAGTTTATGAGCCTAGTTATCTCGTCTATTAGCAGAGGCTTAGATATATTATCCTCATATAATACCCTGGTAACTACTACTGCCTTGGGCTCCAACATGTTTGGCTGAACAGCTATCCTACAAGTAGGACATATTTTAGTTAAATCTATTAAAAGCGTTGATAAGAACTCTATCCTTTCATTGGGAGATATTTTCCCTAGAGCCTCTTGGTGTTCCTTGGATAAAGATACACCCATAACCATAACTATTTGCGATGGAAACGGCTTAGGCTGGAATAATTTTATGTTTACCTGTACTGGCGGTGGCGCGAAGACGTTGTAGCCCCACTTGTACTCTATTCCAGGTAACTGTTCGAGTTTTCCGAGCTTGAATCCTTCCTCTATCAGCCAATTACTAATATTTTTCTCTATATCGTTCTTTTTCTCCTTAAACACTTGTTATCCCCATAGAATATCCTCTACACGGTGTAGTTTGTCAGCCAGCCCTCTAATCTTTTCCTCAACCCCCTCTTCGTAACCATTTTCGAATACTTCTTCGAGTCCTCTCAGTACTTCTTCTAAGTCTGAGCGTACTTTTTCTAGTTCTTCATGTGTTTTTGATAGTATTTTTCTCAAATGCTTTATGCTCTTCTCTATTTCTTTATAAGCTTTTGACCTAAGAGTCCATATAATCTTATCTCTTCTCCTATGCTTTGACCAAGCCTTCAACATCGGGCCTATTAATGCTCTAACTTCTAATCCTACATCATCGGGTTTCTCTATCATAGAGGCTCCTAATAATAGGTTATAGGCTTTTTCTACTCTATCACTAACCTTTACAACCTCTTTGTAGGGATCGAATCCAAAGATCAAAGCCCTATCTTACCATATAATAACTAGTCATACCACCCTTTATTAATCCTAGTTTAACCATACATTGCTAGAGGAATACGTCATGTTCGCGAGGTATGCTGCAATTGTAAAGAATCTTCGCGGAGTAGTGATATTTAACCTAGATGAAGGTGGTGTATGGGATAGTTTAGTATGGTTGGTACAACGTTTTAAGTATAGAAATCTCGGCTTAACACCATTACTTGTACATAAGTATAGGCCTGTCCTAAGAGATTATCTGGAGGGTAACCCCTTTAGGGAACTCGTATACCCTATAGGAGAGCTTAGAGAACTACCTGGTCTTCTAAAACGATTGCTTGAAATACCAGTAGAGGTTGCAGAAGGCCTGGTTTTCGCCTCGACTTATATCTCGCCACTCATACTAGTAGGTGAAACCTATAGGGCTAGTATTGAAGAAAATGCTACCATGGTTGTGCGTGTATGCAAGGATAAGAAGATGGATTTAAAGCAGTGGAAGCTTCATTTGAGAATAGCCGATTACACGGTACTAGACTTCTATGAGAAAAATATTGAGGAAAACCTTGAGGTAATAAAATCCATATTGGAAAACAATGTTAGTTCAGACAATATAAAGAGAATATTGGAGAAGAG
>JALUDQ010000187.1 GCA_027043985.1 Desulfurococcales archaeon | reverse complement strand
TATTCATCTAAACCAAACACGTAGTAGGCGGAGAATACTCCTTTAATAGGTCTTTCATCTACGCCAGCTACTGTTCTAAGATAAGTGTCTAGTATTTCATGTATATAGTATGCTATTTCACGGAGATTTTCACGGGAGACTTCTATTACTAGGCCTGCTCCATCCTCATAGTATATTCTATTTATTAGATCTCCTTTTTCGGATACTATTTTTTCCCTTACTTTTTCTATTAATTCTTTATTTACTGTCATTTTATACACCCATAAATCCTAGTATTGTGTAAAGAATTGATAGAGGTAAATATACCTTAAGTAGTTCTTTAGGTGCTATATCCACACGGGTTCTCGCAAGAATTATAGAGACTACAGCAAACAATAGCCACACACCTATTAATAATACAATGAAGAAAATCGTCGAATATATGGGTCCTAGCATGCTATGAAATGGAAGGACTATTAGGTCAGCAACAACCCCGTATAGGAGTATTCTCTTTACAAAATGTGTGTAAAGGGCTAATCCGAGTAAAGGACCACTAAACTCTATTAATATACCTGAAGCAAGCTCTGGCTCTGCTTCACCTATGTCATAGGGTATCCTACCTGATGCAACATAACATGCTATCATCAGAGAGACAACCAGTACTATATAGGCTATGACGGGTATGTTCCCTAGAGATATGTTGGCAAAACTAGACGTACCGCACATTAACATAAGTGCTATAAAACCTAACGCTAGGAAGAACTCATTAACAATGCCTAGTGAGGCCTCTCTAAACACTCCTATTGTAGCAAAAGGATTACCAGTTACTAATGAGCTGATAGCCCATAGGAGCTGTATCGAAATCAATAGCACAAGTAAGAAGACTATATCTGGTAACACGGATTGAGATACTAGAGGATACCCGTATGGTAGAATAAATAATGCAAAAACAACTAGTGAAACCATTAATCCTATAACGATGAAAATACTTCTAGCCCCTTCCGGTATTATTAATTCTTTAGAAAATAGCTTCAATATATCATACCATGATTGAAGAACTGTTGGAGGACCTATTCTACTATGTATTTTAGCCTTAATCTTACGTTCAATACCATCAAGTATTGGGGCCAGTACTAATAATACGATGAATACCGCTATATAAATGCTAACGTGTAGCATAGAGCAACACCGTCAGGACAACCATTGAAACAGTTAACAAGAATCCTATATATAGGGACGATAATATGAGAGATTCTTCTACAGATTTCTGTATGGAATTTATCTTTACTGCAAGGTTTCTCGAAAGAGACACTATTTTTCTCTCTATAATCTCGCCTATGTTAGTCGATGCAACGAATATAGAGGCTAGTACACTCATTAATGAAGGCTTCATTTTCCTTATTCCACGACGGATCTTTTCTAGTGCTTTTTCGATACTAAATATTGATGAAGCTCTTGTATAACTCACGGTCTGGCACCTCCGAGCCATGGTTCTTCTATTCTAGTAGTACTGTGTTTTAGGATCATATATGTAAGAAAAATTCCTAGTATGCCTATAACGTTTATAAGCATGACAACTACGGTAACGGTGTTGAAGCCCATGAAAAGTAATGGTACAATGATACCTAATACTATGTTAAATAAAACACCAGTTTTCTCAGACACGTTTAATAGGTAGTACTTTAAGACCTTACCAGGACTAGTTCTATATCCGCCATAATATGTACTTAGGTATTTTAACCCATAGATTATACCTGAAGCTGATAGGAATATTAGGGCGATTAAAACTGGAATAGCAAATATCTTGCCCATGAGACTAGCTTTTACGAGAGCAATAATCGCTATTGTTTTACCTACGAATCCTATTGTTGAGGGAACTCCTAGTAGGCTCATTACACCTATAGTTATAGTCTGAGAACCTACCTCATCTATCCTGGATAAGTATCCTAGATCATATATGTCTCGGGTATTAGCCAGTAATTCTATACTACCAGCGTTAACAAATAGTAATGATTTCGAAAGTCCATGGGCTATCATTAACGCGTAGACTGCTTGAAGAATTTCTTGCATGAATCCCGCGTAGACATAAACACCGATCATGGACATCAATATGCCTGAGTAGGCCATAGTAGAATATGATAAGAGCCTCTTTATGTCGCGTTGAATAAGTGCTTGAGCTGCCGCGTAGATAGCAGTAGTAACTCCTAAGCCTACTAGGATATAGACTAGTACGAGTTCATCTAGGTGGATAATTCCAAGTATTCTTAAAATACCGTAGATACTCATTTTCTCCATTACACCACTTAATATAGCTGAGGCTGGCGACGGTGCAAGTGTATAAGCGTCAGGTAGCCAGAAATGTAGAGGTACCAAAGCTGCTTTAGCGATAAATCCTATTGACAATAGTATTGTCAATACAGCCCCGACCCCTATATTGAGACTTGCTAGCTCCGAAAAAGTATATACCAGAGCTTTGTCTAATCCAACATTATATGATATGACTGCAAGTAACGTGAATAGCGAGAAGTCAGCTGTTAAAGCTCCAACAACAAGATACTGGATCGCTGCATTCCAAGCCCTTCTAGTACCCTCCGACAATATTATCATAAATCCTATAAGCTCAGTTATTATCCAAAACATGACAAATTCTATTAGGATAGACGAAGAATACAGCAAAAGAAGTGAAATCATGAAAATATCGAGTGGTAACTGAAGAGTTCTTGCAAGCCCTAAGAGGACACGTGAATAACCTTCACAATACAGTGTTACAAATAATCCAATAATCCCCA
>JALUDQ010000186.1 GCA_027043985.1 Desulfurococcales archaeon | reverse complement strand
ATTAATGATAACATCAAGTGACCCTACTAAAGGTGGTACTATCGGAGATTTCCACGTATGTATTAAGGGATTCTTTAATGGTTGTAAGCACTTTAATACAAAATATGTGAAGAGTAATAATGAACTAATTCAAGTACCAACAACAATAGATTCAAGAAGAAAAGAGGCAAGTATCGTCTTATATGCAAGCTTAAACTACCAGTATATACACGATATAATAGTACTTGATGAAACAAAAATACCTGTAGAAGCTAATACTATATCATTAATTCCCTTCCTGTATAAAAATAAACTATATATAGTTATTGATAACCTCCCCTTCGATAATGGGGATCTTTTATTAATAACTGATAGAATAGAAAAGATTCATATAGACAGAGCACCATGCATTATAGGATATAATGAAACGAGGTTGAAGTATATTAAAAATATATCTGCATTAAAGCTACATAATAATAAAATATACTATAGTAATAGTAGCGTAAAAGCTTGTTAAAACTATATAGGCTGAGGTTCAGGTAGTTCCTCTAACTGTTCTAGGACATATTTTCTAATACTCTTAACATCCGGCAAGTCTACGAGTATTTTACCATTTTCTATGTACTTTCTTAGTAATTTTATTGGCTCACCACCATTAGGGCATGTAATCTGTAGTTCCTCATCTAGTAAACTCATTGTATCGTTAAGTCCCGGTCTACATCTATATACTTGTTTTGCACCAGGTAGCTTTCCTCTCTTACTATACGGATGCCATTTATTATCAATGTATTTTTCAACTATATCCATGCTGAAATCTATACCTGGCGGAAAAGCTATACTAGTTCCTACACCAAACCCGTCAACTAAGTCTCTTAGCTCAACTATGGTCTTCTCATTTATGCCTCCACTAACAAGTATCTTAACCTTATTGTATCCATGAATATCGAGAGTCCATCGGGCTTCATATACTATCTTCTTCATATTGCCTCTTCTACTACCAGGGGTATCGAAACGTACTCCATATAATCGCTCTCCAAGAGCCTCCGCAGCTAGTAAGGCTTCATATCTTTCATCATATAGGGTGTCTGTTAGGGCTATTCTAGGAACCTCTTCTTCTACTACTTCGTCAAAAGCCTTCCAAGCCTTAACAGGGTCGCCAAACACTAGTATTAGTGCATGAGGCATCGTACCCTGAGGCTTAATTCCAAGGTACTTTTCCGATAAAACACCGGACACACCATCAACACCACCTATGTATGCCGCACGATCCGCCATGGGATATATTGCTGGATGTAGGGCGCGTAATCCAAAGAATAATACTGTTTTGTCACGCGCTAGTTTTCTTATCCTAGCTGCTCTTGTTGCAATACTTGTAGCATGTCTAAGTACTCCGAGAATAGGAGTCTCTAACACCGATATCTCATTATAGGGGCCTTCAATAATCATTACTGGTTCGAACGCTTTAAACAATGTGCCCTCCGGCATCGCATATACATTAACTTTTTTCCCCTTGAGAATAGCTAATGCTTCTTCTAAACCAGCAAACACGCCCCACTCGTAGCCCTTAGGTAAACTGTACGCGTGAATCTCCATTCTTACTAGCGTGTCTCCCAATCCCTTTGCTTCTAAGATTTTACGTGTTCTAACAAAATAGATGTCAGTTGCCTCTCCGGAAATTATCTCGTCTGCAGTAGACATATAGAGTCTTGGCTCCCGCATTCTAATGAACCCCGTTTAAACGATACAGTAATAGGTAAATATAACCTACTTATAAATGATGCTAATTGTAAGAAAATAGTGGACTTATAAGTCCACTATGAGTGTAGTGCACAAGAATTTATAAGCTCTTAAGCACATATCAGCGCGGTGATCCTATGCCTCGTGTTAGAGAAGCTAGAGCAAGAAAAGTACTAGGAAGAAAGGTTGTTAGAGGCAAAGAATACACGTATGAGTACTTTACGTTACCGTTAAACTTGTATTTACCTAAAAACATGGTGGAAAAGTGGGGTACTGAGTTCATAGTAGAGATAGATGAAGATGCCGGGCTTATAACAATAAGACCTAAAAAACAATACCTTGAAAGAGGAGTAAAACCACCAATATAAGCTTACTCGCCAATAACGGTGACAATAATACGTCGCCTACTTCTCGGCCCATCCATTTCTACAACAAATATATTTTGCCAAGTACCTCTAACAAGCCTACCATTAATAACCGGGAAAACTCTATCAGCACCAATAATCGCTGAACCTACATGAGCATGAGCATTATCATCTATTCTATTATGAAGCCAACCCTTATCTGGTGGAAACAACTCCTTAATTCTGTTCAATATATCTTGTAGTAATCCCCATTCATGTTCATTAGCCACTATAGCTGCTGTTGCATGTGGTGCAAAAACCAAGCATATGCCGTTTCTTATACCGCTTTTCTCAACTATTTCCTCAACACGGTCGGTTATATCAATTAACTCAAACCGCTTACTCGTAGATATTATTATCTCATCATGATATACAGGCATTTATACCTCACCCACAAGTAGAAGAGTAAAGGAATCGGTTAATGAAAAATACTGTCATCCCTCTACGGTCTTGGGGACAGCGGTACCTCATCAATATAAGAACCTAGCTAGGTGAAATATAAGTGATTATAACTACGATAGAGGAAAACATAGCAGTATACTGCAATGGGTCAACCTACATATTACAAGATGAAGATCAAACCAGTAAAATACTATTAGAGGAAATTCAGAATAAGATTGGTGCACCAGTAAAAAGTGTATATAAAGAAATACAATGCGGTAACACGCATGTAATAGTAGAGTCCAATAGACTAACAATAATTGGAGCCCACAAGTATACTGTAGACTTTGACCTACTCTATGCAAACTATGTCTTCCCAGATAAAATATTAGCTTGTTTTAGAGATCATTGTTGGACCTGTAATATGGGAAGCAATCTTCATATGATGAAACTTGAATACAGATGGTATGAGCATATAGTTAGCGGTAGAAAAACTGTTGAGGGAAGACTCTATGATGAGAAAAGAAGGAAAATAGGAGTGGGCGACTGTATAGTCTTTAAGCCAGTAGGTTGCTCTAGATGTAATACTCTTTTATATACTGTTGTTCTAGGCTTAAGACGTTATAGTAGTTTTAGAGAAATGCTTGAAAGAGAAGGAATAGAACATGTTTTGCCAGATATACGTGGTTTAGATGAAGGTGTTAGGGTATATCGCGAGTATTACAGCGTTGAGGATGAGGAAAGGTACGGTGTAGTAGCAATAGAACTGGGGCTCCTATAATCCAAAGGGCTTTACGTTAATAAGCTTATTCCTATAAATCCATGCAAGTAATAGTAGAAGAGATATCAATGTGAAGAATGCATTTACTAGACGTGAATTCGATTTCAACTTAGCCATTCTATATCGTTTACTAGATAGAGGATAAAAGAAGGCAACTCCAGCATAGGTTAACATGTCTAAAACTATATGGGATAAGAATCCAATAATAAATGCCGCTAACATCATCCATAGTCCATGCACTAATAGATAATTTAGAACATAATATAACGTGATTGAAAATATTGTTAAGACGAAAACATTATGCATAAGCATACGATGCTTTATCCTTAAATCAGCATCAGGGAGATAAGAGCCTATAACGCTTAAAGTAATTATTCCAACTAACTCGCTCGGTTGGGGATTAAGTATTAAGACCGATAAACTCATACCGAATAATACGTGAGTGCTTCTATTCACTAAGTCAGCACCCTATCCTAATGCTACTTTATCGTTACTGTTATCTATGTTTGCAAGTAGTTTAAAATATAAGTAAATGAGGGCTAGGATAAGTTGATAGTATTAGAAGAGAAGAAGAATAAAGTAATTGTAAGAAGACCGAATACCCGTGATTTAAGAGAAGCGGTATATGCTCTCCTAATGCTTGTACCTATAGGAAAAGTTACTACATATAAAGCTCTAGCCAAAGCCGTTGGAGTACATCCCCGCACTATTGCTAGGTTCATGGCGTCTAATAAGAATCCGATAGTGATCCCTTGTCATAGAGTAGTAATGAGCGATGGTAGTCTCGGAGGCTATTCACTTGGAGGTACCAATGTTAAGAAGAAGCTTCTAGAAATTGAAGGCATTAAAATAATTAATGGAAAAATATCTAAAGACTGTATTATAGACTTCACTCACATTATTGGTGATCCAGAAAATTAGATCCTTATATCTATGTCAAGGCCCCAACTACCTATCTTAAAGGTTCTTAAGCCGCTAATTGTTGGCGGCTTCTCTTTAACTATAATGTATTGTTTGTCTTTTTTACTCCAAGCAGCTATAGCTTTAAGCACAACTGAGTTTACTTCTAATAATGTTTCTCTACTATTCCATAGTCTCTCAGTCATGGAGAAAATATTGCCTTCTAGATCCTCTAAAAATACTTGTTTTTCTTTCCAAACACCTTCTATTAAATAGTAGTTATCAGCTGGTATCCTAAAGCAAACGGGGTTTAAAGGATCTCTCGTAATTGATAATATAATTCCACCATTACTTATTATGCATAGAATTGAGCTATCTTTCTTATCTATATTTGTGTTGGATAATGCTCGAACTATATTTAACGTCTTATTAACGATTATATCCTTAACAATATATGATAGTATTCTTAATGCCTTCCTGCCTTCCTCTCCATATTCTTCTATACTAGCTTTAATACTGTATCCATTGAGATCTCCCAGTATAGAACATATTATTTGAGGGGCTTCACACTTACTTGAATCTTGTTGAGAGACCTCAATTGATAATTGCTTATCTTCTATAGCTAATCCTAAGGCTACAATTATATCATCTACTCTGTATTCCTTAATTATCAGTGGTAGTGGGATTTTCGCCTTGACGAACAATTTTATCTACCAATTTTAGCTTATCATTTACTGTCTCAAATAGTTCTTCATCTTGAATATAGTTTTTATGAAGTTTTAACGCTATTTCAGCTTTTGATAGCTCATAGCCCAGATAAAGTATGTGTTGATCTGAAACTTTTACTTCTTCTAAGATCCTTCGCCCAATACTTAGAGCATGTCTACCCACTATTTTTATCTCCGCTTCATCATCTCGACCATATTTATAGAATCCTACTTCTATTGCATCTCTTTTCTTACTAACTTGTATTCTAAAATATCCTGCCCTATCTAGGCTTGGTTCTATTCTTTCTACTACACTTACTACTTGTTTAGCTTTTATAGGCTCTTGCCTTATTATTCTATTATCTTTTAATACCAGCATGTTTATCCCAATATCTCGCTCTTGAGTCTTTCTAGCATAGGCTATTTCAGCCATTGCTAATGCTACTCGAGCCTCAGCGACACTACCGTACTCGTAGGGTGCGTCTTCGACCACGTGGAGTATGCTGGCACCCATCTCAAACGCCATCCCTGCCAACATTGCAAGAATTCCATGAGTATCTGCTTCTATTGAGTCAATGACATTGCTCGCTGAGAATACTATTGGTATTTTCGGTTTCCTTTTCTTTATTTCATATAATGCTATAATGGAGGGAGTAAAGCCTAGGGGAAGAGGTCCGAGAACGGGGTCAACTATTATTTTATCGTATCCCCGCTTTAACGCTATATCTATGTTTTTAAGAACACTATTCACTCTTTCACTGATATTCCATGGATTTTCATATCCTCTATCCGGTATTAATGTAAATATTGCTTTTCTCGAATAATCTTCTAGTTTTAATATTAGTTCCTGGTTTAAGCTAAAGACTATTGAAACCCCCTTATCTAATGCTTTGATAATTTCCTTAGGATTGTTTGTATCTATTCCTAGGGGCTTATTAATGGTCTTCGATATTTTTACTATCTTATCAATTGTTCCCCCTATATTCTTACCATCCGATCCAACTACTATTATATCAGCACCTTCTTCTTGGAAACGCTTAGCCATTTCAACTGCTTCATCAACACTTACTCGAGGAGGTATTTCTGCTACAAGCCTTATTGGCGGACTCCTATCTGCTATCTCTATACCGTTATAGTTAATCACTACCGTGTTTTTTGCCCGCTCCTTTAATAATATGTTTCTTAGCATAGCCCTAATTCTCTCATATAATATGTAGTCTGCCGGAACTTTCCCCGATAACTCTACATTATTAGCTAGTGCCTCGATAACTAATGGTATATCTACTGCATGTATTGTACCCTTATATATGGGTACTCCTATTACTCTAGACCATTCACTTAAGTCGCCTCGTGTAAGACCTGGAACTATTATGACATCATAGTTGCGGGCGAGGTCTACTGGTACTTGCTTTCTCAGAATTTCTACCGTAAAAGATGATGCAACTGTTGGATAATCCACTACGTGTACATCTATGCTTATTTTCTCATAATGCTTCTTTAATTCTTCAACTATTTCCTTAACAATACCGCTTGCTGCTCTTGATGTTATCAATAGTATTTTCATAGGTCCTCGCTTCCTGTTCCTTGATTTTATGTAGTTTTATGGTAGGAGTTTTCAAGCTATTAAGGTATTTGTAGCTTTATCAAGTATACTAGACACTTTTCTCAAAATATGTTCTAGTAGAGAAGCCTTAGCGTTTAATTCTTCTTCTAGCACCTTTAACATGTTTTCTTTTAGTTCTGGATTTCTTTGTATTATCTTATGAATTGTTCTTGATAGTGATTCTGTTAATATTATCTCTTCTCCGGGGATTATTCTCTGGGGTGGTATGTTTTCTAGTGTTTTTAATGCATCTGCTATCCTATTATCTTTTAGTAAACTGATTGTTTTCCTTATCTTGTTCATATCCTCTATTACTTCTATGTGTGGTATTAGTATTGTTTCAAAGCCTCCGCTATCTTCATCATATTTACCTCTAAATAATGGTTTGATTAATTCTCTATTAATTATCTTGTATGCGTTAAACAGTTTCTCGTATTTATTCTCGGATAAGGCCTTCCTAGTCGCTTCGAGGAGCCTATAGCCTCTTATCTTCAGCTCTATCGGAGTTTGCTCTAGCTTCTCGTAGATTTTTCTAGCGTATGTTAGATATCCGTATTCTTTTAATGGGTTCTCTTTTTTTAGCAGTATCCTCATAGTTTCTATTGTTAGCGTGAAAGCTTTGTGTATTATATTGCTTTCTAGAACTTCTACTGTATCTTTATCTGTGTGATATATGTCTATTATACTGTCTAGTGTGTTTATTGTTGCTGATGGAATTCCCTTTGAGCTAAAACTAAAGCTATCATAGTATGGATGGTCTAATCCGGCTTTATACTCTATGTCTAGTTTATCAGCTATACTCTTAATTAGTGCTTGATATTCTATTCCCGTAGCGTTTATGTTGAGGGTTCCTCTAGCTAGAGCATCAATATTTAATACTGCTATAATATTGTCTATTAACCCTAGTTCTTCTTGTTCTCTTACGAATACTCTTGACCCATAAGCCCAGTACCAGGGTGTAAATCCCGGGGCTCCCGATTCTTCTGCTGTAAAGGATACTATTTGTAACGTGTTTCTTATTTCCTCTTTTAATAGATGTTTAGTTGCTTCAATTATTAATGCTACACCTATTATGTTATCTGATACACCAGCCAACCAGTGATCGTGGTGTGCTGATAATATTATGCGTTTATCACTATGTCCAGGAATTATGGCTGTAATATTGTATCCTACTGCATTGTGATTAATGCGTGATTTAGTTGTTATTTTTATTCTTTCATTGTTCTTCTCTACTAGTCTGAGTCCTTCCTCTCTTGTTACATGTAGTATAGGGATGGGTAAGGGCTTTCCGGGATTGTAGGAGTAGTTTAGTGATCCCGTTGCTACTAGTCTTCTCCTTCTATTGGGGTAGGGGTCATAGAATATTATGGCTCGAGTTCCAACCTCCATTAGTTTATAGTATTGTAGTTCGTAGTCGTCTAGTATTGTACTCAGTTCTACTAATGCTATTGCATCGTAGAATTGGATTTTCTCTAGGTCTCTATCAAGACTTCTTATGTGTACTAGTCTTCCCTCTATACTGGCTGTTGGAGAATATGGTTGAAGTGTTGCCTCTACTTCTTCTTTGCCGACTATTATGGTTGCCTCTATGGGTTGCCACGACATTACCTTTAAAGGAATCTTCCGTGCGTCAACACCCATTTCTCGGAACTCGCTAACTACGTAGTCAACTATTTTTAGTTCGTTGCTTGTTCCAGTTATTATTTCGCCGTAATCATATATTTCCTTAATTCTCCTTATTATTTCTTCATATACTTTTTCCAATTCTATTACCTCACTATATGTTTATTATCTTAACACTCTTCAATTCTTTTTGTGAATTTGCTAGAATTCTTAATACGTCCACAAGGTTCTTAGCCTTATATATCTTCCTAGCCATAATGATCATTTTTTCATAATCTTCGCTAATGAACATACCTCTCCTATAGACTGCAATAGAACATGTAGGAGAGATTATTACTTCCCCGAAACCCCCGTCCATGAGTAAACGTGTTATAGATTCGATGTCTTTATGACTAGGAATACACATGCCGCTTGGATGAGTATGAGCCATAAATCTAGTTCTAAACTTCTTAGTTAATGGTATTCTAACATTATTTCTATTCCCTTCAAGTATAGCTGTTTTTGCGTTCTCAAATACTGCTACTAGATACTCATTTGCTCCTGGAGCTAGGAGTGGGCGGAGTAGCTTGTAAGCTAATTTATAGAATACTTCTATAGCCTTATCGTATAGGTATAGATAATCTATTGAATCAAATGGTATACTCTCATCTCTATTAATAAATACTACTTTGGGAGTTAGGAACCTCTTATCTATTAACTCTAAGGCTATCATTAATTCTTCTTCATCAACAATATTTGTTGGTACTATTACTTCGGGTGAAGGTGTACTTGTATAATCTTCTATGTTTAGTGGATAATTTCTTATGTACACTGTGCTTGCTTCATATGCTTCTAATAAATATTCTGATAAATCTAATAGATAAGTCGTTGAAGCAAGCCACAGTGATTCCTTAAATACCTCTATTACATTGTACTTCTTCACTACCAGCACACCATAACTTACCCTGTATCCCACTAACTCCTTATTAAGCAAGTATTCCTAGATAATATTTACAGATGATGAATGGTATTACCGGTGACCTTTAAGGGGGATGAACTGCCCCCAATCATCTGAATAGTTTCGGCTTAGTGTTTTATTTACCATAATAGTATATGGGGGATAATTGCGTAAACATCTATCTATAACAATAGATCTCGTTAAGTTTGGTGAAAGACTCAGCAAGAAGAAGAAGTGGATTAGAGTGAGAGAACTTGCAGAAGAACTTGGCATTTCAACTAAATCGGCTGGAAGAATACTAGCCGCACTAGAAAAACTCGGATTCGTAGAAAGAAGGAGTATAGGAGTCTACAAGGTAATTAAGTACCGAAATATCGACCAGTATGTAAGTTATATGTAATATATAATATAGTAGGACTCGAGATAATGTTTAAAAACAGAGTTTAACGTATAAGGAAGAGGCAATAATGCTTAGCACTATGATAGAGGCGGTCGGAGAAAATGGCGGGAAAGAAACGTAAATTCAGAATGAGCCATCCGAAGACAGAACGTGACTTAGAGACTGTGGTAGAGGAGGTATCAGAAATGCACGCTGAAGAACACGCACATGAACATGTTCATGAACATCATCACCATCACGGCGAGGTAGCATTGGATGAGCTATTATCAGCGATGGCTACATCACTTCATATTCTAGAGCATGAAATAGAGGATATGAAGATAAGAATTAGGGTAATAGAAGCTAAAG
>JALUDQ010000185.1 GCA_027043985.1 Desulfurococcales archaeon | reverse complement strand
AACTCCCCTACGATATAACATTCTATACCGAGGATAATATTAGGATACCAGTCCCCAGCAAACTATCAAATACTTTTAGCACATCAATGAATCTAAGCCCAGATACAATAGTCTCAAACCTAGAGGCGAACACCTTCTACCTAGTAATAAATGGCTCAGCCCCCATAGGGGGAGAATGCAATATCACTATAACAGTCTCCGATAATGTCTCCCAAGCACATATAACCTTCAAGCTCATCGTAGAAGACGAGGAATGGAAGTTCCTCGAAACCTTGTTATCAGAGAACTATGATAACCCTCCATGGACTACAACTGCTACTGGCTTAGACTATACTCAGACAAGGTCTTCTGAAATAAAGATCATAGGCTACGATAAATACGGTGCAGCTATACTGAGATACACTAGAGTAGAATACATATCATTAAGCGAGTACGGAACCACTTCAGGGCTCCTACCATTCTCAACCATAAGTCCACAAGCATTACCAGTAGCTGGAGGCGGAGAATTCCAACACGAAGCATATAGCAAGCTAGTATATGTATCATATATTCTAGTTGGAGGAGCCCTCCCCTTCCCAAGCAATATATGGATTAAAGCAGACATTACCCCAACCCTCGGTGCCGAGACCATAACAGTCAATATTTCTACACGGGGAGTAATAGATAATCTAGGAGGAAACCCCGACTATCT
The DNA here is from genome assembly GCA_027043985.1 of Desulfurococcales archaeon. Taxonomy (GTDB): domain Archaea; phylum Thermoproteota; class Thermoprotei_A; order Sulfolobales; family WANQ01; genus JALWGO01. The sequence goes on along the minus strand of JALUDQ010000185.1, from coordinate 2,097 downwards.
GGGAGCATTTGGTGTAGTCAATACCAGCGACTACATGTACTATGAGCAAACCTGGGATAAGAGCATAACACAAGTCTCAAGAGACGTAGAAGTATTTTATCGAACAGTAAACTTGAGTAGTAGTTTAAGCAACGAGGAATTCTATGAGAAAAAACTAAATGAATGCGTACAACACTATGTAGAAGAATACGGGGGCAGCGAAGACGATGAAGCATACTATACTATTGCATGCCAGCTCCAACTATTATGGATAAGCAGTGTACTACTAACACCAGTTAAAGACTGGGAATGGGATTATACAAGAGACTACTGTGAAGCAATGGGGTTAGATCCAGTAGTAGAATATGATAATGGTACAAAAACACTCCATATATGTGGTGTAGATGATCCCCAGCCAAGTCTTATCGAAGATCTAGGCTTTGGTACTGTAAGAATACCTGAACAAGACATAGGGAGCGGTAGATGCGACTACATAATACATGACGGCGGGACATATAAGGAGATGGAGCAATGCTACAACACCTACTATGAGATAAGAGAGAAGGCCCGAGAATTCCATGGAATAAAAGAATACAGTTATCCACCACTACCGCCTAGAGTATCGGTTAATGAGAGTATTGTAAACGAATATGGGCGGATAAAATATCTGCTATTATACATAGACCCCTACGGGAACAATGAGAGTGTATGGAATCTTAATTTAAGGCTAATAGAATATGTTGAATACAATGAAACCTATAGAGAAGGAAATGTGAACTACGTGGTTAAGAGAGTAAACCGTACAATAGGCGTAAAAACTGGTAGAGATAGAAACGGCTTCTTATTCCAGGCAATAAAATACGTTGAATACAATATTGTTGGAGAACCCTACAACTACTATAACCATACACTTAAGGAAGACTATTGGGCTCTAAGGGGAGGAATCTACGAAGACTCTCTCCCATTAAACCACTTGTTAAACGAGACTGCTGGAATAGGATTATTCTTTACATACAAGCTTCCTTGGAGAGAAGAGAAAATCTATCTATCACTAAACGTTACCCCTAACCCAGTGGATCTTGGAGGAAACGTTACATTAAACATTACAGTATTCAATGATAGAGACTGGAATCTAAGCTATGATCTAGAACTAGAGGTAAACACTAGCAACTACCTGGTCCTAGTAGATAATGGTTCAGCTAGCCTCGTGGGAGGAAACGGTAGTAGTCTTGAATGGATAGGATACGTTGTCGATGGGGGATCAGCTAGTTCTCACACCGTAGTCTATAAGGTAAATAATACTAGTTCGGAGGGCGTTGTACTAGATGCAGTAGCAATTGCTAGAGAACATTATTCGGGAAGACAGTTAGCCGTAGCTAGAGCGAAGATAATTATTGGTGCATCTATAAGAATAGTATATGCTCAACCAGTAGTTGATGGAAACCGTATAGTCTTCTCAGAGCTAATGATATGTTCTCTCAACTCAACACTATTATCTGGTAATATATCGGTTAAAGTAGAAGTAGAATACGATAACAGTGAGGTGGTAAGTGCTCTTGAAAAAGCCTTTACCTCAACAATGCCTTGGTACATGGTGAGGAGAAAGGATGCTTCAACAATAGCTGCTGCTAAAACCAAGATACTAAGCGATCTCAAGGACACTGCCTTCTACACGTATTTCTATGAAAACCTAACACTAACACTCAATGCAACCGTAAGCCCACTAGTCTTCAACAAGACTATTGGGAATGAAACCTATAGTTGTAGGAACATCACGGTAATCAATGATCCCGTCGTAAATGTTTCGGGTCCAGAAATAGTTGTTAGAGCAATGAACACTAGTATAAAGATCGAAGCCTACGCGGACGCCACCATAGGGAACACTACGGTAACCCATAAGGCTTCAGCCAAAATAGACGACGTCTACTCGGCTACATATGAATACTATAAGAATCTACTCGTATCAATACCAAAACTCTACTCAGCAGGATACGATTACGAGCACATACTATTATCCCTAATGATAGCCGATACCTTCCCCGAAACCTTCCCTCTACTAGACCCAGCAAAAAGTAAGGGAATGGATGAAAGCCTTGAAGCTGGCTATAACTCCATAAT
>JALUDQ010000184.1 GCA_027043985.1 Desulfurococcales archaeon | reverse complement strand
AGTAAGAGCTGCATATAACGCCATTAATGTTTTACCGCTACCAGTTGGACTATCAAGAAACACCTTCTTACCCGATTCAAGGCTATTTATTATCCTCTCAACTACTGGTCTCTGATAATGTCTCCACCCTATGCTCATTAGAGTGAAACCCGTTTCCACAGCCTAGCCATACTAGCTCCATGCTTGCTCGAGCTATAATATTTGCTGGGGATCCACGTCACGTCTATGAACTACCAATACAATATCCTCTATGCCACGCTGAGATTCAATAGTATATATGGTCTTTAAACCCTTTCTTGAGAGAGTAAAGTCTATCTTCTTAACCCTAATCCCTTCGCCATAGTGTTTCTCTGCTAACTCCCGTATATGGGTTTCAAAGAAGTCTGCTAAGCATTCCTCATCAATACACTCGTCTAAGAGGAAGAGGGGGTCTACTGGAAGCTTAAACCACTTACCATTTACTCTAACATGTACTTCAAGCCATGAGGGCAAGGGCTCTTCCAAAACGTCCACCAACAGCTATTTACTATAATCTTAATAGTAGTATTTTTCTTTGTCTACAATAAAAGCACTATGAAGCGGGAAGCGGGGTAGGGGTCTTGGAGCTAAGAGACTCTAGGATTATCGTGACAGGTGCCAGCAAGGGTATTGGAAGACGGATAGCTGAGCTATTATTGGAGAAGGGTGCCGTGGTTCTAGGAGTAGCTAGGAGTACTGAAAAGCTTAGAGAACTTGAAGAAAAATATGAAAACTTCTATGGCCTCCCATGTGATTTAAGCGATCTTCAATGTTGTCGCGCCATAATTGATACTGCTCTTAGAGAGATAGGGGGCTTAGATATACTAGTAAATAATGCTGGTTTTGCCGTCTATGGTATGGTTTGGGAGCAGGATTGGAGGGATATCGAGCAACAAGTATTAGTTAACATGGTTTCAGCAATGTGTTTAGCGAGGAAAGCCTTAGATTACATGTTAGAGAAAAATAGTGGTACAATAGTATTCATTTTAACGGGGGCAGTATTTGCTCCCATTCTGGGCCTATCAGCCTATGGTGCGAGCAAGAGCGGGTTAAGCTATTTTGCTGAAACCCTACGACACGAGCTTGATGGGACAAAAATAAGAGTATTAAATGTATATTTAGGTGAGGTTTCCGGAACAGAATTCTTCAATAATCCGAGCTTCAAACGCCTAGGTGAGAGAAGATGCAAATACTTCTGCACTACTGCTGAAGCAGTTGCTAAACGTCTTGTTGAGGCATTAGAGAAGGATAAGGAGGGGAGGCTCTATATACCGAGAATCCTATGGCTTGCAGCTAAAACAGCTCCCATCCTAAATATAGCTGTGAGCCTCTAAACTTATCCTTCTAGGCTCTAATATTTTGCCTAGAACATAGCCAGCTAGGACTCCAGCTATATGGGCAATGTTATTTATTTTACCTGGATAAGCTAGATTACTTACAATTAACACTATTATGAGGAACACTATCATAGCAGTAGCGGTACCGGTAACCCGTTTCTCCACTACTATCATTGCCCCAAATACTCCAAAGACTGCTCCACTAGCACCCACACTCAATACTGGTAGTATTAGGCTAGCAATATTGCCTATGATCCCAGATAGAAAATATATTGTGAGAAAACGTAGGCTCCCATAATATGGTTCAACAACCCTTCCGCCGATATAGAGTGCATACATGTTGAAGAATAAGTGTAGGATATCCACATGTACGAATAAGGCTGTAATAAGCCTCCACCATTCCCCAAAGACTATGAATAAGGGGTGGAGGCCTAGTAACAGTATACATGTTGTACTTGGACCTATACCGCTATTCAGTCCACATACAGCTATCATTAACCCGTATACTAGTACGTTAGCTCCTATTAAGAGAAGTGTAGCCTTGTAGTGTATGCGCTTCAATCTATTACCCAATGCAAGCTATACCTACAGGTTATATTAAGTGTATGTAACAGTTCTAGATAAAATTTCTACGCCTACTATTTTAATCTAATACACAGTGTTAGTTTTGAGGTATAAGTGTTGAACCGTTTAGCAATTACTACAATAGTAGTTATAGCATTCACGATTATAGCTGTAGCAGTAAACGCTTATCCCTGGTATTTCGGGTTGAATAGGAATATTGTGTGGAATAATGGTGTAGCGTTAACAGACGACAATATACTACTTGACATAAAGTATGCTGTTACAACTAACAGCAAGCTAGCAGTAATACTAGTACACGACTATGGGAAAGATAAAACCATGTGGTCTCAAATGGATCTGGATAAAAGACTATTAAACTATGATAACGCTGTAGTATCATTTGACCTAAGATTCCATGGAAATAGTACACCAGTACTAGCAAACGGTGGAGGAACCTTTGCTGTTAGTAGTGAAGACGACTACATAGACGATATAAAGACGATGATTAAATGGTCTGAAAAGAATATTGGGAAACCAATGGTAATAGTATGTTATGGGAAGGTGTCACGGGCAGTATTAGAGGGTATCAATGAGTTAAAAGATTCTAATATTCGCGGAGTAGTCCTAATTGCAGTAAAATATAATGATGTAGCAGATCTAATAAACAGTACAGATACAAGTATAATGGTATTGTCGAATGATCCAGCTTGGTCTAGGATACCAGTATACTTTGTGAGTATTGGTGTATCAAGGGATGGAAGCGTTTTATGGAGTAATAGTAGTCTAGACCTATTATTTAACTGGATAAAGAACCGTGCATTTGAGCCACTAACTGGAGGGTAAACAATCGAGAACTCTAATAGTAGAAGTGTTTAAAT
>JALUDQ010000183.1 GCA_027043985.1 Desulfurococcales archaeon | reverse complement strand
TCAAAAACCTCCGAGAAGGAGATGAGATAATATTAACAGTTATGGAGCATCACAGCAACATGCTTCCCTGGAGAAATATAGCTAGACTAAAGAACGCTAAGATAAAATACGTTGATATAACAGATGACGGCCTTCTAAGATATGATCAATTAGAGGAAATAGTGTCAGAAAAAACACGTATAATAGCGGTCACCATGATGAGCAATGTTCTCGGAACCATAAATGATATTAAGAGAATAGCCAAGATAGCCCACAGCGTTGACGCTGTAATTGTTGTTGATGGTGCTCAAGGAGTCCCCCATCTACCAGTTAATGTGAGAGACCTCGACATAGACTTCCTAGCCTTTAGCGGCCACAAAATGCTAGGACCAACAGGAATAGGAGTACTATGGGGTAAGAGGGATAGATTAGAGGAAATGATGCCCTTCAAGGTGGGAGGCGATACCATTAAGGATGTAACATTAGACGATGTTGTATGGCATGACCTCCCGTGGAGATTTGAGGCTGGTACACCAAATATTGCTGGTGGAATAGGCTTAGCGGTTGCAGCAGAGTATCTTATGAGGCTTGGAATGGATAATGTAAGACGACATGAAATAGAGTTAACTAGCTATACGTTAAAGCGTATTAGGGAAGAGCTAAGCAGTGAAGTAGAATACTATGGGCCATGGGATGCCAGGGTTAAGGGAGGAGTAATAGCCTTCAATATAAGAGACCTACACTACCATACCGTTGGTAAAGCCCTAGACATGCTTGGTATCGCGGTTAGAACGGGTAAACACTGTGCTCATCCACTCCATTATAGGCTAGGCCTTAATGGTACTGTTAGAGCAAGCTACTATATCTACAATACTAGAGAAGAAGTAGACATTCTAGTAGAAGCATTGAAAACCATTATAGGGTTAAAGGAGACCTTAAAGACTACTGAGGAGCCTGATGTGTGCCCTGGCGGATAGCGTCCATTATCTCCTGATATATACCCATAGGCTCGGTGGGTCCAGGATACTTTGGTACTATGAGGTCTACGAACTTTATGTGAGTACCATTATTATAAACTACTACCAGTGATGGAGGATAAGCTAATCCGCCGCCAGTAACAGTGTAAACAAGTTTCTCATAGAATACTAGTGTTGTTTGAGCCGTAGCCTCACGGCAGTCGAGAGGTCTAAAACTCGTACATACAACTCTAGCAACATAGACCTTATCTGGCTTCTGGTTCTCAAATAACTCTAGTAGCCCCTTCCAAGCACCTTCACGGAACTTAACAGAATCATTCATATCGTTTGAATCAATGAATATAACACCATAAGTATTATTTGGGGGAACCCATGGTCTGGTTGAAGCATAGGTCTCCTTTACAGGGTAGACAATGTATACTCCATCGGGTTGACGCATACCGGGGATGAGGATCATTAGGGCACCAGCAACTGATCCAAGAACTACCACTAATCCTACAATGAGCGAGAATAATCGGAGACTACGTTTCTTAATCACCAAGTATACGCCTCAAACTAAGACTACTACACATACAATATATTTGATAATGCTGGTTTAACCCGAGTAATACGTGTAAACTCTCCCAGATACTGTTTAGCTCGCACATAGTTATAGTTATAAGCTTGATAGACACGCAGACTATTCCCGGGCAATATTAATGGAGTACTCGTGGGGTCTACTATCAGTACTAGCAGCCTCTATAGCATGGGGGATAGCACCAGCAATAATAAAGATAGGTGTTAGAAGCCACGTAGATGCACGCGCATTTAATGCTGTTAGAGTATTTGTTGCCGCCCCAATAATAGCATTAATACTATTATTCTCTAACGAATCCTTTACGGTCCCAATGAGTATTTATGGATGGATAGCTGTATTAGCCGCTAGTCTCCTCGGACCTGGGCTCGGCGATATCGCTTACATCTACTCTATACGTGAAATCGGTGGTGGTAGAGCAGTAACAATAGGCTACACGTATATACTGATATCTCAGTTCCTCGCAGTACTATTGTTGGGAGAACATCCGGGAGTCCAATTATTTCTGGGAAGCATTATAGCATTGATAGGTGTCTGGCTGGTAGCCCAAGAAGCTAAAACTGAAGCTGGGAGTAAGAAGGGAGTTGTTGCAGCTCTCATAGCTTCTGGTGCCTGGGGGCTTGGGAGTATCGCTAATAAGTATGCATTATTTTATGTTGGCCCACTTACGCTCTCATTTCTGAGAATCCTCATCCTAATACCGTTAATGATACTCCTAGGATACCGTAGCCTTAGGAGCCTTGATAGGAGAGCAGTAACCATGGCTAGTATTACTGGTGTTCTCAGCTACGGGTTCGGTATACCATTATTTCTCTACGCGATAAGTACTGTTGGGGTCTCGGTAACTGTTCTAGTAACAGCTCTAGCACCAGTCTTGGGAAAGGTTTTCTCAGTACTATTGGCTAAGGAAACATTGATTGCTAAGGGAGTTATAGGTACTCTTGTAACAGTTATAGGGATAATAGTAGGAGTAATGGGATGAAGCAAGCGAACTCGTTCATAAGGGATTACCTGGTATCAATACTATTGTTTATTCTAGGCTTCTCCTCCTACCTAATACTACAGCTAAGATACCCATTACCCTATGGTGTTGACGGGGCATTTTATGCGGGTGAAACAAAGTGTATATTGTTGTCGGGGTATCCGTGTTTAACTGATTCTCCCTTACCACTCTATATTCCCGCACTCTTCACCATTGCTGGCTTAAACATCTATTTGGCTGTAAAGCTTTCTCTAGCATTATTTACTAGTATAACGGTTATACCAGTATACTTCTTATCGAAGAAGGTCACGCATAATAGTGTTTACGCTATAATAGTCTCACTCGTCTACTTGTTTAATCCCTTTACTATGAGGCTGGGAGTAGAATTTCTCAAAAACCTTGTAGCATTGTTTTTCCTAGCCCTCCTATTCTACTATTTCTATAAGATCCTCGTAGAGGGCAAGGACTCAGACTACAAGTACCTATACTTGCTCACATTATTGACTGCTTTATCACATATCCTCGTATACGGGATGCTAGTATTATTTACTATAATAGCTCTCCTCTATAGTACTGTTTACCACAGAAATGTTTTGAGAAAGCTAGGATACCTCGTAGTCTTTGAGTTCCTCCTCATAGTCGCTGGTATCTATACTCCTATCTTGGGCTGGACTCCCTACTTTAAGGCTGTTGCAGGTAGTGGACAACAACTAGCTACCTTTAAGACCATAAACTATGTGAGCCTAGAAGCTCTTCTAGCATATACCTCAATACTACTATTATCCTATACAGCATTATCTGTTAAAGCTAGGAGGTCTATGACTATACCATTACTTGTACTAGAGCTTTTAGCCTTACTCCCCCTTCCCATGCTTGCTGGTATTTCTTGGAGAATCCTATTACTCTACTCTCTATACCTACCGTTATCACTAGCATCATCCGTTAGAACTAGAGGAAACTACCACTATGCTTTAGGAATAACAATACTATTATTAGCGATTACCTCATCTGTAACTGGGTCTCTAAACCTTTACAAGCCAGTATTAGAGCCAAGTATTATTAGTGAACTAGAGAAAGTAGTCCCAGATTATTTAAACAATAATACAGTGTTTATAGTCCCAGATAAGATTCTAAGACACTGGGTCTTCTTTATAGTGGCTCCCCGTAAAGTATTCAGTGACTACTATGAGGCTATAGCTAGTCTTAAAGGAGAAAGAATGCGAGTAGAGAACCTAGTCTTTATTGAGATATTATATACTCCTAATCCCAAGATAAAGCCACCAGAACCAAGTCTACCACACACATTATTATATCGCGGAGAATACGTTTACGTCTACGAGATAGAAAGCGTGGTAAACAATGGATAAAGTCCTCGTAACTGGCGCGCTCGGATTCATAGGATACCATACATGCCTCTACCTAGCCTCGAAAGGCTATAGTGTTGTAGGACTAGATAATGCTTCACGTGGAAGAATTGAGAGAAAAAATAAACTAGAAGAACAAGACATACCAGTAGAAATAGCTGATATAAGAGATAATAATGACTTAACTAGAATCTTCGACAAATATAAGCCGGACATGATAGTACATGCAGCTGCATTGATAAGTGTTGATGAAAGCTTTGAGAAACCACTACTATACGAAGACGTGAATGCTAGAGGAACCATAACACTAGTATTGACTGCCAACAAATACGGTGCAGAGAAGTTTGTTTATATAAGTTCTGCAGCAGTTTACGGAAACCCAGTTAAACTACCCATAAGCGAAGACCATCCAGTAGACCCTCTCTCACCTTATGGTGCCTCAAAGCTTGCTGGAGAACACTATGTGAAAACACTATTCGAAGGCAGTGGGGGAGCAGTTACTCTAAGACTATTCAACGTATACGGTCTCGGCCAGAACCCGGAATATGCTGGGGTTATCTCAAAGTTTCTTGAAAGACTAGTGGAAGGTAGGCCCCCGGTAATATTTGGGACTGGAGAGCAGACTAGAGACTTCATACACGTTGAAGACGTTGCCCGTGCAATAGAGAAAGCATTAACTATTAGACTAGAGGAATACATGGTCTTCAACATTGGCACTGGGAAGAGGATATCTATACGAGAACTCGCGGAACTCATGATAAAGTTGTTCGGCTTAAACCTAGAACCCGTCTACGGCCCGCCGCGTAGAGGCGATATCATGCATAGTTATGCCGATATAAGTAGGGCTAAGAAGATTCTAGGCTGGCATCCCTCTATTAGCCTTGAAGAAGGATTGAAGAAGCTTATAGAGGCTTATAGGGGATAACCCTTTTTATCTACTAATACTAGAACCACTAATTAGATTTAATTAATCAGGCTGGTAGACGTGAAATGCCTCGATAAGGGATTCGTTGTATGGTTTACAGGACTCCCGGGAAGCGGTAAAACAACTATAGCAAAAGGAGTAATGGAGGAACTAAGGAAACGCGGATACCGTGTAGAACTATTAGATGGAGACTGGGTACGTAAAACCATAAACCCAGATGCAGGGTTTACGAGAGAAGAAAGAAACCGCCACCTATACCGCGTTGCATGGATAGCAAGACTCCTAGCTAGAAATGGTGTAATAGTACTCTGTAGCTTCGTCTCCCCCTACCGGGATACTCGTGCAAAAATAAGAGAAATAGTTGAAGAAGAAGTACCCTTCATAGAAGCCTTCGTAAAATGCAGTCTAGAAGAAGTCATACGAAGAGATCCTAAGGGGCTCTACAAGAGGGCTCTAAGAGGAGAAATAAAACACATGACTGGTATAGACGACCCCTACGAGGAACCACTAAACCCGGAGATAACCGTAGATAGCGAACACAATAGCATTGAAGAAAACGTGAAGACCGTTATAAAATACCTAGAGGATAAAGGGCTTATTGAGAAGGAGTAGCCATAATAAAATTGAAATAATATACAAAACATATATCTATTTGAATTAGAGGCGTAAACCCGTGTCTGAAGACAAGGTTACAATTAAGATATCAAAAGACGTTTACGAGAAAGCAAAACAATACATCGAGAAATACGGTGGATTCAATAGTGTTGAAGAACTAGTAGAATTTGTGTTAAATGAAGCATTAAGCGAAGAGCAAGGAGAAGCTCAGAGAGTATACTCTAAGGAGGAGGAAGAAAAGGTAAAGGAACGTTTACGAGCTCTAGGCTATATCTAGGCGTAGAATCCACTTTATAGACTAGAGGAGACATACCGTGAGCGAAAAAGAGAAGACGAGGAGTCGTTACACTACCGTTTCAATACCCGTAACACTATATAATAGAATAAAGGAGTTGATAAAGGGAACTGGTTTCACAAGCGTATCACAATACGTCACCTATGTTCTAAGAGAGATAATAGCAGCACACGAGGAGGCTAGATATACTGAACCCTTCAGCGAAGAAGACAAGAAGAGAATCATAGAGAAGTTAAAGAAACTAGGATACCTCTAAAAGCGTGGTAGCCATGGTCTCTAAACCACATGGCGGGAGACTCGTTAGGAGAAGAGCTACGGGTAAGAGACTAGAAGCTCTTAGAGAAGAAGCAAAGGAGCTACCAAAAATAGAGCTACCATACGACATAGCAGTTGATGTAGAAAATATTGCTAACGGAGTCTTTAGCCCGCTAGAAGGCTTCCTCGTCCAGGAAGACTACTTACACGTATTATACGATATGAGGCTTAGCAATGACGTACCATGGACTATCCCCATAGTATTAGACGTGGATCCAGATGAGATAGTTGGTGTTAAGGAGGGAGACGACGTAGCCCTAACATATAATGGTAAACCCATAGCTGTAATGAGAGTCGAGGAGATCTATGGATGGGATAAGAAAGAATACGCGAAAATGGTCTACAAGACAACTGATACTAGGCACCCAGGAGTAGCCAAGACCTTGGAGAAAAAGGAACTATTAATTGGTGGACCAATAGACCTAATAGACCATATCGAGAGCCGATTCGAGAAATACCTACTATGGCCAGAGGAGACACGTGTTCTCTTCCGCGAAAAGGGATGGAAAACGATTGTAGGATTCCAAACCCGTAACGCACCCCACCGCGGCCACGAATACGTTCAAAAAGCCGCTCTAACCTTTACCGATGGGCTCTTCATAAACCCTCTAGTCGGGTGGAAGAAGAAGGGAGACTTTAAGGACGAAGTAATACTAGCAGCCTATGAGGCATTAATCAAACACTATTATCCGAAAGATGTAGTCGTATTAGCAGTCCTAAGAACAGCTATGAGGTATGCTGGACCTAGAGAAGCAATACATCACGCAATATTGAGAAAGAACTTCGGGTGTACACACTTCATTGTGGGAAGAGACCATGCAGGTGTAGGAAACTTCTATGGGCCCTATGAAGCCTGGGATATATTCGACGAGTTCCCAGACCTCGGTATAACACCATTATTCATTAGAGAGGCCTTCTACTGCAAGAAGTGTGGAGGAATGGTTAATGCCAAAATATGTCCCCACGGAGAAGAACACCGGTTAAAGATAAGCGGTACTAAGATCCGCGAAATGTTGAAGAAGGGAGAAAAACCACCAGAATACATGATGAGGCCCGAGGTGGCGGAAGCTATACTAAGATTCGATAACCCCTTCGTCGAGTAACCTTTCTCCATGTGGTCTAATTGGTTCTCGCCGCTCCCCATGAGATAAGAGTTGTTGGAACAATCTACGACTACCTCATAGAATCTAATAAGATCACAATCATATTCCACTGGGATAGCGATGGTATAGCTAGTGCAAGTATCCTCAAGGGACTATTAGCTAAACGAAACATTGTACTAGACTTCATCGTACCTAGGATCGGATACTATGATATTACAGCCATAGACTTAGATAGAGTAAAGACCTTCAAACCAGACCTCATAGTAGTCTTAGACTACGCGTTAAAACCCGGAGACCTCGAAATACTAGAACAGTCTACTGGCGTACCCGTATTACTCGTAGACCATCATGTTAACGTCTTACCTGCTAAACCATTATACTATAACCCAGTAGCAATGGGAGCACCACAAGTAATGTATCCTTCAACAACATGGGTTCTAAGAGAACTACTAAGACTCTCCCTAGACTTAAAGATACTCTTGGGAATAGCTGGAGATAGAGGAGTTAAAGCCAAGGAGACTCCGGTTTGGAGTCAAATAGAAGAATACTTAGATAAAACAAAGTGGAACTGGCGTGAAATCGTAGAGCTTGCAGAATTAGTAGACTCTATGTATAGGTCCGGGAACATTGAAGGCATAAAACACTCAATAGACAAACTATTATACTATAATAATAACCTAGAGAAGGCTCTAGCAGACGAAGAATGGCGGAGAACTAGAAGGCTTGTAGAGGAAGAACTAGACAAATACTCTAATATAGAGCCGATTAGAGTTATTGATGATAAAATACTTGTCTTTAAAGTAGAATCAGCATACTATATAGCCTCAGCAATAACGAGGCAACTAGCACTAAAACACCAGGATAAAATAGTCGTAGTAGCATTCAAACATCTTAAAGGAGGACCATGCCACGTATATGCACGTAGCTGGAAATACGATCTCATACAAGTAATAACGAGCCTAAGCCTTAGAGGATATAATATTGGAGGGAAAAACGAGGTAGCAGCCATCACAGTAGAGTGTAGTAGACTAGAACAAGCATTAGAGGACATGATAGCAGCTATAAGAGGAACTGGCTACAGACTCCTCGAATAACCTTATTCAAACCAATTATGGTCTCCCCGATAGAATAGGTTTCCGTAAATCTTTTTTCCAAGAACAGTATAACGGTCTTCTAGTCAGAACACTTTAGGCTAAGGGTGGTCTGTTTTTGTGGCGTTAAGAATAGATCCATGGGGTCATACAACAATAAAGGAGTATGAGAAACTATTCCAGTACTTCGGCATAAAGCCCTTCAAGGAACTATTACCACAAATAGACAAGCCCCACAAGTATATGACCCGTGGAATAATATTCGGTCACCGGGACTTCGATAAATTCTGGAAACTATACAAAGAGGGAGCGAGAGTAGCAGTATTAACAGGATTCATGCCAAGTGGTAGATTCCATTTAGGCCACAAAATGGTTGTAGAACAACTAGTATATTATCAGAGACTTGGAATAGACGTATACGTTGCAATAGCTGACGCCGAAGCGTATAGTGTTAGAAAAATACCGAGAGAAGAAACGATAAGAATAGGAGTAGAAGAATATATAGCTAACATGATAGCCCTAGGCTTAGACCCAGATAAAACAGTATTCTACTTCCAGACAAAACAGGATCCAAGATACTATAGGCTAATACAAATGTTCTCGAGAAAAGTAACCTTCAACGAACTAGAAGCAATATACGGTGAACTAGAACCAGCCAAGATCATGGCCGCGTTAACCCAGGTAGCAGACGTAACCTATCTAACACATCGAGACCTAGGAGGCTACGAAATGCTCTTAATACCAGTTGGAGCAGACCAAGACCCCCACCTAAGACTCGCAAGAGATATAGTAGACCGTTACTCACGCGAACTAGGACTAAAACCTCCAGCATCAACTTATCACCGCTTCATGACTGGGCTCGATGGAGGAAAAATGAGTAGCAGTAGACCAGACTCAGCAATATTCCTAACAGACAGTATAGAGGAGGCGAGGAGAAAGGTCTTTAGAGCATTAACTGGTGGAAGAGCAACCATAGAGGAACAGAGAAAGCTCGGTGGAATACCCGAGCAGTGTACAGTCTTTGAACTCTACGCCTACCATCTAATAGAAGATGACCGTGAACTAGAGAAAATATACAATGATTGCAAGAGTGGAAGATTACTCTGCGGTGAATGCAAGAGAAGAGCTGCAAAACTATTAGAGGAATTCCTAAGAAAACACCAGAAACGATTAGAAAAAGCAAGAGAGAAGGCTAGAGAAATAGCCGAGGAAGTAGCACCCGAGTTCTAAGACAGAGATACTGGTTAAGGAAAACTGTTTTTCCAAGACAGTTTATGTAAACCCATTATTCTATGTTCATACGGGTCTATACCTTAATAATCCCTCATACTCTATACTTTTCACCACGTATAAAAATACTGTATTAGAGGCGCAGGAATTGGCTAATCGTAAAATGCTAGTAATAGGCTTAGACGCTACTCCACCAAAACTACTCTACGAGGAGTTCAAGGATGAATTAGAAGTCCTCGGACCCTTAGTGGATGAGAGTACGAGATATCTTATGAGGACCTCACATCCCCCAATAACTATACCTGCATGGATGAGCATGGTTACTGGTAAGACTCCGGGAGAACTAGGACTCTACGGGTTCCGTCACCGGAAACCCGGAAACTACCTAGACTTCTATATAGCTAACTATCGGTTCATAAAGCATCCAAC
>JALUDQ010000182.1 GCA_027043985.1 Desulfurococcales archaeon | reverse complement strand
CATTATTGCTAATATTCCTCCACAAGATCCTATCCAGGCTTTTTGTATGTTTGCTTGATACTTACTAGATATATAGTAGAGAATTCTCTCTAATAGTAAATCATGGCTACCCATGACTATCAAATCGAGTAAGCTATCTATATTCCTCTCTATAAACGGCGCAGCACCAATATTCTCTCTTTGTAGCTCCTCATAGTATTCTAATAGTCTTCTGCCGGCATCAGTGAGTCTAGTTCCGCCCCGCTTCATTCCGCCCCGTTTCTTTTCAACAATCCTAATACCCAATGCTTTTTCTATTCGTGTTATCATTTCCCATGCTTTAGAATATGGTATTCCAGCACTAATTGAAGCCTTAAGTATAGATCCATGCTTATCTACTAGTTTTAACAGAATAGCTGTTTGAGAATCCATTATTTTTATTCCACGATACTCTAATAGTACCTCGACCCTCTTTGTTATCTCACTTATAATGGACTCTATATCTTTCACTACTTGACCCAAGCATAATTATTAGACAATAACTATATAAATGAGTATTATCGGATATCGGATAACGGTGAATTGTATGGTAGACAAAAAGAAAATAATAATACCATTGATTATAGCACTATTATTAATCGCAGCAACAGTTTACTGGTACAATACTTCTACCCAAAAGATTTTCCTAAGAATAACAACAACTACTAGCTTATATGCTACTGGATTGCTTGATAAACTTGCTGAAGAATTCCATAAACGACATCCTAACGTAATAATACAGTTCATTGCTGTAGGTAGCGGAGAGGCTTTACGGAAAGCGTCCATGGGTGACGCTGATATGGTTTTCGTCCATGCACCGAGTCTCGAGAAACAGTACATTGATAAAGGAGTTCTAATTGATTGGGGTATAATGGCCTATAATACATTCATAATTATTGGCCCGTCAACAGATCCGGCGGGTATCAAGGGGTTAAGAGATCCCGTTGAGGCCTTTAAGAAGATATACTATGCTGGAGAAGAGGGTAAGGCCCTCTTCGTTAGCCGAGGAGATAATTCTGGTACAAATGTACGCGAACTAGCATTATGGAGGCTAGCTGGTTTAGACCCCCATGGTAAACCATGGTATATTGAATCGGGAACTGGTATGACGCAAACGCTTATGATCGCAAATGAGAAGAATGCGTATACTTTAAGTGATATAGGAACGTATACGAAGCTCAAGCTTGATGGCGACCTCCCATACCTGGAAATTATGGTTGATAACGGGACATATCTCTTGAACATATACAGCGTCTATATAGTGAACCCCGACAAGTACAGTAATGTTAACTATGAGTATGCTAAAATGTTCCGTGACTTCGTCTTATCTAGTGAAGGCCAGAAAATAATAGCATCCTATGGCGTGGATAAATATGGTAGACCGTTATTCTATCCTGCACAAGGTAAGGAAGACTGGCTCCGCAAGCAATGGGAAAAACTAGTGGCATTGGGTTAAAAGATGTTTGTTGATAGCGAGGTAGTTGAAATAATTATAAGATCTATAACCATATCTGGGACAGCAACATTCCTTGCATCACTTTGGAGCATACCATTATCCTTTCTCCTAGTAAGCAGGTATTCAAAAATCACCAATCTGATAATGGGGTTCTTCAATGCCTTAGTTGGAGTGCCTACAGTTGTAGTAGGATTATTTCTTTACATAATACTTAGTCGTAGTGGTCCTCTAGGTTTTCTGGGAATGCTGTATACTCCTCAAGCAATAATGCTCGGGGAAGCTATATTAATAACACCCTTGCTAGTAAGTCTACTCTACGAATCATTCTATAGGACTCGGGAGAAATACTGGGAGCTAGCCTTAACACTAGGTGCATCGGATAGACAAGCCCTTAAACTATTTCTACTGCAATCATTGCCGGAAATACTAGTAGTATTGTTGCTTGGCTTCTCAAGAGCTATAGGTGAGCTAGGAGTCGCATTACTAGTAGGCGGAAACATAAAAGGATACACGAGGGTCATGACCACGGCTATATCATTAGAAGTCGTGAAAGGGGAATTCGAGAAAGCCCTACTACTTGGAGGATTCCTCATAACAACAGTGTTAGGAATATCAACAAGCATAAGATTCCTAAAGGGGAGAATAGAGTAATGAACATAAAACTAGTAGACGTATGGTACAAGTATCCTCCTAGCAAGATAGCATTACGAAGGGTTTCACTCGAAATAACTGAGAAGAAGACAATAATTGTAGGACCAAATGCTAGTGGGAAAACAACTCTTTTGAAAATACTATCTCTTATGTATAAGCCATGGAAGGGTACTATCCTAGTCGACTCCAAGAGCTACTGGGAACTCGATGAGAAGGAACAATTAGCAATACGTAGAAGACTAATCTATGTCCATGAGAAGCCAGTATTTATACGCGGGACAGTGCTCGATAATATATTACTAGGCTTCAGGATACGTAAGATAAACCTCAATAAACATGAAATAATTGATAAAGCACTCCATCTCCTCGAAATATTCGGCTTAGAAAAAACAGCCAACATTAAACCCAGGAATCTATCAACGGGGCAATTGCAGCTAATATCAATAATAAGAGCACTTGTGCTAGAGCCAGACGTACTATTATTAGATGAGCCGACAGCAAACCTAGACGTTGAGAAGAGAAAAATGCTGTTACAGTATCTCGAAGAATACGTTAAGAAGAATAGTGGTAGGAAGATAGTAATAGCAACACATGACTTACTCATACCCTTATTGCTAGAAGACTCTTACGTAGTAGTTCTAAGTGATGGTAGCATAGCTGGTAGAGGATATGTAGACGAAATACTAGGCTACGA
>JALUDQ010000181.1 GCA_027043985.1 Desulfurococcales archaeon | reverse complement strand
GTGGTACCAAGAATAGCATTATTGAATACAGGTGGAGCTATTACAGTATACCACTTCTTGAGCTTCCATTTGTCTCTTACTGCTCTTGCTGGCACGACTACTCAACCCTGCAGACTTGCTAGATTACCTAGCAAATAAGTGTTAATTATTTTTTACGCTCTCTATAGCTTTAACAGCTATATTTAAGTGTTCGAGAAGATCATCAACAGTATTCCTAAGCGTTAAAATATTTCTAGGACTTCCAGTATATTCAACAATGATCCTAATCTTGTCTTCTTTCTCTACTATTCTTATACTTATACTCTCAGGGATACCTATATTGTCTGGCTCTAGCGCCTTTCTTATTGCTTCTGCTAAATGCGGGTTTATTCCGGAAATTATTATTTCAGTTTTTATTCTAGTATTCAATATATTGATTCCTCAAGACTCTCATAGTTTTTATCTTCTAGTACTAGTCCGTTTAGCTTATCCTCCATATCTTTTACTCTATAGTTCTCTTGGAGTAGGTTTTCAAGAGATAATATGCATTTGGATTCTGTACAGACTATCACTGGTTTTCCCGTAATGTTATGGTATATTTTTAATATGCTTGAGATGAGTGATGGGGGGATTAGGAAGTTAGTATTAATGACTATTGCTTTCTCTGTTTCGAGTGGTTGTGATTTTATTATTTGTGCTAATTCTTGAGCGTATCTTGGAATGTTCTCCTCATAGAGGCTGCTAATATAGGCCATGTATAACTTGTTTAATAGTAGTGCAGTAACATATTCGGGGCCATATATTTCTGAACTATATAGTAGTGATTGGTAAAGGAATCGTATATCGGTTGCTCCTACAAAGTCTTCTTTTAAGATGATATAAGTTTTTGAAACTATTTCGCTTGGACCTAATTTTATCTTGCTTTTGGCTGAGATAGTAGTATATAGTAGATTAACAACTCGTTTCAATTCATTCTCGTTTAAATCAAGTATTTTCCTATAGTTACCTTTCTCATCGACAATTTTTATGCCTTCACTAGACAGCATGGATATACAGTTATCCTTTCTACCCGAAATACCGGGTATGTAGGGTTCTATGGTTAAGGCGAGTGCATCGCATAGAGGCTTTCTATGCCATTCATATATTTTTAGTGCGGCATCATATTGTTCCAATACTTTTTTCTCTAATAGTTTATTGACGTATTCGTAGTCTATGCCTTTAATACTCCCACGCGCTACTGATGAGACTATTGAGAAAATCATCACTTCATCGGTTATAACAATATTATTTTCGAGCATTTTTGCAACAAAAGCTGGATATGAGGAGAAAATCCCTATTCTCCTACCCTTACCGAGATTCTCGCTTATTCTCTTGTCTTTAACTATTTGTAGTATATATGGAGCCATAACGTCTACTCTATCCTTAAAACCCAATACTATAGCTGGCTCATCGTATCCTCCGCTCTTACTTAAAGTAGGATTTACTATAACCTCAATATCACTAACAGATAATGTTTTCAAAAGTATAGCTGAAGCCATATATCCTTCTAGTGAAGGATAAAGTATTATTCTGAGCGCTTTATGATCATATACTTGTTTAAAGAATTCTTGAGATACTTGTACCGCTAGGCTGCTATCCTCTTCTGCGCCAGAAATATATGAGTGAAGCAATGGATCATCTTCCTGTTGCCTGGAATAGACTTGCAACTAATAGTCTTGCTTTCTCTGGTGAGTACTTCCAGTCTGGCGGTAGCTTACCTATTCTCTTATAGTATTTCACAAGTCTATGTATCTTAGATTCTAGGTCTATCAATCCCTTCTTAGCGTGCTTATCTTTAGGGTGCTCCTCTAAATGTCTCCTAAGGTTTACGGCTTTCTTTATCAACTGTAAGAGGTCTTCCGGTAATGGAGGAGACATTCCATGTTCCTCTAGTACTTCTGTTATACCCTTACCTAGAATGGACTTTACCAGCGGTATACCGTACTGGTCTCTCAATATTATACCTATCATTGAGGGACCATAACCCTTTCTCGCCAACTCTATTATAAGACCTTCTATTTCTTCTGGTGAAAACCTTACCCACTTTGGAGGACCGATGCGTGCAGGCCTTGTTGAGTGAGATTTACCTTTTTCCCTACGCTTGTTCAATATCTTACACCCTTCTCCGAACGCGTTGACTTGGTTAGACTACCTCTTATTCAGCACATAGCATTATGTGTGAGAAACTTTAAGCTTTGCTGAACCTAGACCTAATCCACTCAAAGAGATTTCTAAAAGCTCTAGCCCTATGCGAATACTTGTTTTTATCACTAACAGATAGTTCAGCGAAAGTTTTCTCTTCTCCTTCGGGCACAAATATTGGGTCAAAACCAAAGCCGCCAGTCCCCCTAGGATAATGTGCTATCCTACCATAAACTATTCCCTCGAATACTTGTTCCCCTAGAACTGGGTGTTCTAGTACTGCTACTGCTCTAAAATATGCTCTTCTATTCTCTATTCCATCTAATAGCTTTAATATACCATTTAAACCTAGAGTCTTATATACATAACTTGAGTAGGGACCGGGAAACCCGTTCAATGCCTCAATGAATAATCCAGCATCTTCTACTACTATCGGGATTTTTCTACGAATCTTCGCGGCTACCCATCTCGCTGAGAATAAGGCGATTTCTCTTATGTCATCGCTCTGTATTTCTATTTTTTCTATATTTAACATTTCTACTACTAGACCATACTTTCTAGCTAGCTCTACCACCTCCCTATATTTTCCCTGATTCCCAGTAACAAAATACAATACATTCATGTCTATGATGTTATTGTTTTCGAAGTCTTCTTTCTTCAACATATCTTCCACGCATTCTTATCTCTCTAACTTTTT
>JALUDQ010000180.1 GCA_027043985.1 Desulfurococcales archaeon | reverse complement strand
TTGTTGGAGCTAGAGAAGTCAAGCGTGTCTTTAAGGATACGGGAAGGGGTTCTAGACTATGGCTAATATATAGTGAGGGGAGACTCTGGCTCGGCTTAGAGACTGCTAGGAGAATATATGCTAAACACTGGGTTACTAGTGCCGGCTTAAACCCCATTATAGCCTACTGCCTAGTACAAGACTATAGGAAACTAGTTGAAAATGAAAGGGTATTGGAGGTTTTTGCTGGTGGAGCAACCATGGCTCTAGAAGCATGTAGACTAGGTGCAAAGCATAGCGTGGGAATAGAAATAGATGAAAAGAAAGCCCTCCTATCCCTAGAAAACGCCTCCAAGAACAAACTAGACGCATGCTATGATCCAGTGATAGCTGACGCCTTTAATCCTCCTTTCCGAGAAAGAGCCTTCAACATAGTATTAGGAGACCCCCCAAGAGGAACAAGGTTTCCAGCCATAAGCTTTAGAGAACTAGTGGGAACATTGAAGAAGCTTTCACATAGGAGAATAGTAATAGTCTATGATAGGGGGATTCCAGAGGGAAGGATTGTTAGAGAACTAGTAGTTGGTGGTAGGAGAATACTCGTTGTAGAGTTATAGTAACCTTATTATACAATGACAATAACCTACCATATGGGAGAATAGTAGTTAGCTCATGCATGCCCTAAGACCAGCTTAATCTACACTTCATTTAAGGTGGTTTCGCGGTGGAGGGGGGACAGTTATCGTATGTGATGGTTCACAGTATAGATGAACTCGTATATACTCTATTTATTGTATTGGCATTAGGTGTTGTATCGCTTCTAATTAGTAGGAAGACTAGGATCTCATATATACCGTTATTCGTGTTACTCGGCTTTATCTCGGGCCCCATCCTCAACATCATGGATATTCCCCTCGCACGAAAGCTATTTGACTATGTGAGAGTCTTCGGACTAGTAATACTATTATTCGCTGAGGGCCATAGGCTTAGATGGTATGTTTTAAAGAAGCATTTAGGCACAATTATAACACTTGATACAATAGGTCTCGTTATAACCGCAGTGGTATCAGGGTTTTTCTTCTCCCTAGTATTCCACCTACCCTTTCTAGCTGGATTCCTTTTCGGAGCAATTATATCTGCTACTGATCCAGCAACTCTAATACCATTATTCAACCAGTATAAGGTTAGAGAAGACTTAAAGATAGTGCTTCTAACAGAATCTATATTCAACGACCCCCTCGGCATCGTTTTAACATCTGTTGCAATAGCCTTGCTCGTACCCCAAGCCCCTAGTGCTAGGTTTATTGAAGGCCTAGTAAGTACTCTAACACTTCCCGGTGCTGCTGTAGCCTTCTTCTTCTACGAGGTAGCTGTTTCAATAACTATTGGCGTAGCAATAGGAGTTATAGGATACTTTACTATAAAGAGTATTGGGTTGGAGCAAAACGAGGAAATATTCTTATTCTCGCTAGCACTAGCCTTCTTTGGCTTCTATCTCGGAGAAATAGCTCGGGCATCAGGCTATCTCGTAGCAACTACGGCTGGTATTATTTTAGGGAACCATCACGTATTCTTTAAGGAAAAATCTAAGGATACTATGAGAATGCGTAGCCTAATAGACATAGAAGTACACTTCAATGAAATACTAGCGTCTTTTGGAGTAGTATTCATCTTCATACTCCTAGGAGCAAGTGTTGACCCTGGTGTACTTGCTTCAACACTAGTATATGCTCTAATCGTAGCATTAACGGTAATCTTTATTGCACGACCAATAGCAGCTCTCCCCATAATACGTCTCGGGAAATGGAGCTTCAAAGAATACTTATTCATAGCTTTAGAGGGGCCGAGAGGAGTAGTCCCATCAGCGCTCGCAAGCCTTCCGGTAACACTAGGCCTAGTATACAATAACCACGACCTAATAGTATGGGGAGAATATATTCTAAGCACAACTCTCATAACAGTATTAGTATCAATAATATTAGAGACAACATGGCTACCACTACTAAAGAAGAAACTATTAAGCGAGAAAGCAGGAGAAGACAAGGTGAATCACTAGAGATTGGGAAAGAACACATTAGAAACATTTCTTAAAGTCTTGTGTAGTGTGGGCCGTATAAAATGAGATGAACTATTTTATTGGTTAAACATAGCTTATAGTGGATTAGAGCTAGTTACTGCGTCCCTGGTAGAGAACTAAGAGCAGCTTAATGAAATCAATGGCGTAATAACCATACTATATGATAGAAGCGATCCACAGCAATGGAGATACCCATATTACGGCTTATTCCTTACCAGAAACTAGATTTAGGTAGACCGTCAATAAAGTTATCTAGTGGTAGAAAAAATGGTAAGAGAAGAAATACTATTATGGATTAAAGCCGCTGAAGAAGACCTATACGATGCTGAACTAGCATTTAATAATAAGAGATGGTTCCGTACAGCATTCTTTGCTCAACAAGCAGTTGAAAAAATGTTAAAAGCCCTATACATGCTGTTAAAAAGAGAGCCACCACCACGCACTCATAGAATAACAACACTATACATGGAGTTAAAGGAGGCTGGCTTCAACCTACCCGAAGACCTCGAAGAAGAACTTCCATCACTCAACAAGTACTACACTATAACCCGCTACCCCGATGCAGCTAACGGACTACCAAGCGAGAGCGTTAGCAGAGAAGAAGCCTTGAAAACCATAAGAATAGCTAAAAGGGTACTCGAATATGTCGAAGAAGAACTCTCAAAACATACCAGACAAGATAATTAAGGCAATCCAGAAACTCGTAGAAAAACTAGAGGAGAGAGGTTATCGAGTAGAAAAAGTCTACTTATATGGAAGCTATGCTAGAGGAGACTGGCTGAAAACAAGCGATATAGACATA
>JALUDQ010000179.1 GCA_027043985.1 Desulfurococcales archaeon | reverse complement strand
GAGAAAGCAGTAGTAAAACTAGCCTCCGGTCTCATAAAGATACTCGCACCCCACGGTGAAGTAGATAGACAATTATTTGAGAAGATCATAAGCCTATCAGTTGACTTAAGGCTCCAGGTAAAACAACTCCTCCACACCATGCTTCCAAGAGAATACCCCAGCCCCCGCCTCGAATACCATGTGAGGTGGGGTTAGAGTTGATGGACTTCCCATATGATAAACCTCTCTACGCTAGGAGGACTCCAGTAGAAGTATTAGAGGAGACCTACTCTATCCTAGAAGTCCTAGGTATAAGTAGAGATGAGGTAGTAGTAAACGGTATAGAAGTACTCGTCGAGCCAGTGAGCTTGACTAAAACAGCTGCACGGAAAGCCAGGCATAAAGCCCTAGTAGCGGTAATGAAGTGGTTTGGAAGCGAATGGGTTGAGGAGAAGAAAGGTAGAATAATAATGCCTGGCGAACAATCCACTATAGCATTAAAGCTTAATGGTATAAGAGTATTCTTCAACCCAACAAAAGACTTCGATGAAGCTAAGCTAGCAGCACTAGTAGTATTGAAGTGGAGAATAGGATTAAACGTAAACGGGAGAACAGGACTAATAGAAATAGATGAATGGGAGAATAATAGAACAGTAAACCTAAAGGAACTAGGACTAGAGGAAGTTAAAGAACTAGTAGCTAGACACATAGAGGAAGTAGACAGAGAGCTTGAATCCAAGCTAGGAGTGAGAGAGAAAAGGGTCGTAGAGAGGACATTTGATTCTCTCCTCGAGGAACTAGTAGAAGATGAAGAGAAAACAGACTATAATGTAGAGATAGTTGAGGAAGACGAAAACACGTACACTGTTCACGTGGACTCCAAATACTATGATGTAATAGTGGTGGTGAACAAGTATTCTGGTAGAATATTGTCGGTAAAGAAGATAGTGAGCGAAGAGGGCGTGGAGAGAATAGTAGAGGCGCTTGGATTAGATACTAGTAGGATGGCTGTAAAACACGGCTTTGATACTGTTAGGATACTAGCTATAGGTGAATCTAAGACTGTACTAGTAGAGATAAGAGACGATGACATAGTATTAAATGAGAAACTACCCGGATTTAATGAGATAAGAGAGCATGCGAGGAAGAGGATGGAAGAGAAAGCACGTACAAAAATAGGTGACCCCATAGTAGAGGAACTCGCCATTAAGGAGGTAGACCCCCCTATAGTTCATGTTAAACTAGATTATAAGGGAGTAAAATATCAGTCAACGATTAGAATAGACAATATGGAGGTAGAATACGAAGAGATAGAGGTAACCGAGGAGGCAGTCAAGAATATCTTAGAGGAGAAATACAATATAAGAATAGAAATGGTACGCTCAACTCCACCATGGTATATAGCTTCGGGCACAGATGGAGTAAGAAACTATGTAATAGTAGTAGAATACCCGTTAAAGTCTATGATAAGGAAAGTAGAATTATCAAGAAACTACGCCATCAAGAAATCACGAGAAGTCTTAGCAAAACTAGGGCTACGTAAACCTAGGCTCAAGAGTATAGAGTCAGATGAAAATGGAGGATGGATAACAACGTGGATAAGCGGTGCAGTTAAGATAAGTATTGCAGTTGACATTCATGGGAGAGCTAAGGTCATAGACTACGACTTAAATAAAGATCTAGTAGAAAACATGTTAGAATACTACTATCGTAGCCGTGGAGAAGATATCAACATACTTAGAATCCAGCCAATAGATGCAAAGCATGTAGCAGCATACATAATCCACGGACATAAGCCATTAACGCTTAAAATAAACGCCGAAGAATTAACAATAGAGAGCTAGCCTCGCCCAGCCCAATGGAGAAATTGATCCCTCCCCCATTACTATCTAGTTTTATTACAAGATTATACTCTAGGTTTTCTAGACAACCAAGCATCTATTACCGATACTATTCTATTCGGAATAGACTTATCAGCTAATACTAGGTTTAACCCGTGTCCCGGTATTTTTGACGAATAAAATATAACGCTTGCATTACGTGTAACATTCTTTAATGCTCCTACTGCTTGCACCGATGCCTTATCAAGCTCACTATATATTATGAAGATGTTCCCTTTATAATCTTCTAAAGCTTTAAAATCTATTCCTATATTGTTTTCGAGAACAGGTGATATCATTACTATTCCCTGGATATCTTTACCCCAAGGCGTATTGAGTAATCGTGTTGCTATACTACAACCTATATCAGAGCATACTATGAATAATGGCTTCTCTCCAACAATACTTTCAGCTGATATTATAAGCGATTGTACGTCTAGAACCATTCTCTTATAATCCTCTGGTTTAAGATCCTTTACCCTAACAAGAGAACCATCTGTCCTATAAATGCTAAGGCCGTGGCCTCTCAAATCCAATGTGAAAACAGCTAATCCGTTTTCAAGCAGTTTCAAGGACACATTAGTAGCATTCCATAAACTAGAGTCTTCTCTAAATCCGTGTATGAGGACAACTACACCGCGAGTGTTTTCGGGTAATGCATAAGCTGCCCATATTTTCATCTTATCAATACTTACGATGCTCAACATGTGCCAATTATATTTAATCTGCTCTTGATGAATTACTGGCTGGTTTACTGGTTTTATTATAAGGAGCCCGAGAACTAGGATTACAGCTATGACAATTATTGTTATAGAGATACGTGAGATAGCGTTCACTAGTCTCTCCATAGAAATTCTTTTTCTCTTTCCATGTATTTAAACACTTCTACTATTAGAGTTCTCGATTGTTTACCCTCCAGTTAGTGGCTCAAATGCACGGTTCTTTATCCAGTTAAATAATAGGTCTAGACTACTATTACTCCATAAAACGCTTCCATCCC
>JALUDQ010000178.1 GCA_027043985.1 Desulfurococcales archaeon | reverse complement strand
TATACCTGGATTACTCCTGGTTTCTCACTGCTAATGTTTGCTGAGAAGCCCGGTGGTATTATGTATAGTGCTTTTAGACCTAGTGATTCCGTAGTATTCAATGCCTTGTTGAGACTCGTAGTGTTTATTGGTATTATTGTTGCATTCCAGTATTTTTCAGCGTATTCTATAAAGGTCTTAGACCACGGACCATTGTCTTTGTTGAGGAGAGCTATTTTTACGCCAGCTTTAACTGTTTCCTCTACTTGCTTTATACTCTGCTCCATTAGAGAACTCATAGCTGCGCCCATACCTATATATATTATTAGTGGCATGATTATCATTGCGAAGAGTATCTTTCTATCCCTTAGGAGATCCTTTACTTCTTTTACTATAAGGGATTTAAGCATGAACACCCACCACCTTAGCGAATACTTCTTCTAAATTACTAGCCTTGTATTCTTCTATTAGTTCGCTAGGCTTACCCTCCGTATAGAGTCTACCCTTATATATTATTCCTACTCTATCACAGAGATACTCTACCTCAAGCATATTATGGCTTGAAAGTAGAACCGTTACCTTGTATTCCTTAGCGTATTTCAATATAATGTTTCTAACATGTAGGGCGTGTACAACGTCGAGTCCACTAGTTGGTTCATCAAGTACAGCTAATTTGGGTTTAACCATTAATGTTCTAGCAAGCAAGAGTCTCCTCTTCATTCCCTTACTGTAAACCGATGTTTTATCATATATCTTGTCGCCAAGTCCGCTTATCTCTATAGCTTCTTTTACCATTCTCTCAGCCTCCTCCTTACTCTTAGCATAAAGTTCTGCCATGAACCTCAGATACTCTACGCCCGTTAGATTGCGGTATGCACCAGCTTCTTCGGGAAGATAACTAATATTTCTGCGGACTTCATCGGAGTTCTTCACAACATCATAGCCAGCTACCTCAACTCTACCACTTGTTGGTTTTAGTAGTGTTGCTATTATTCTTAGGGTTGTTGTTTTCCCTGCTCCATTAGGGCCTATAAGACCATAGATCTCACCCTCCCTAACAGTAAAAGAGAGTCCGTCTACGGCCTTGATATTACCTGGATATATTTTAACAAGGTCTTCTACTTCAACTACATTACTCAAAACTAATCACCACACGATTCTACGTACTCGAAAATATCTTCTACTCGTAATCCAAGCTTTTTCGCTATTTTTAATGCTAATAATAAAGAGGGATAATATTTGCCTTTCTCTATAGCTATTATTGTCTGTCTTGTAACACCAACCATCTTCGCGAGGTCTTCTTGTCTTAAATTGTATCTTGCTCTTATTTCTTTTAACCGTACACGTATACAACCTTTACCACCCATGAATACCCCCATGGTCTTACGAGTACTTTATTCTCAAAATAATCCAAGAAATAGAATATACTAAGAACATGTAAACAATGTATGGTGCAAGATACGTGATTATGCCCTTGGACCATTCATATAGTTGTTCTATTCCTAGAATACCACTTATGCCCTCTATTATAACGAGTGTAGCAATACTTGTTGTTGATACAAAGAAGGTTATGTACGAGGCCATTAACGCTATATACTTATCTCGCTCATCATAGTAGGGTTCACTTGATAACCTCTCAACTATTCTTATCGCTATAACACCAACTATAATAGTTAGTATGAATGGTATCTTCATATTGTTTGTATAGAACCATGCACAGAGTACTGCTATAACTATTATTAATAGTAGTCTCAGCTTGTTCATTAGCATCCCTGTGTAAAGAGTTCTTTACACGAGGTAAATAAGCCTTTACACTCATTGTGATGGTGGTGACTTTTAATAATCCCCGCTATCTTATAATCATAGGTTAAGACGATGAAGAATACCGCGAGAGCGCGAAAACTAGATGAAGTAGACAAGAAGATCCTTTCAATACTGATAGAGAATTCACGTACAAGTATTAGAGAAATCGCTAGAGAGCTACGACTATCGCCAGCGACAATCCATGAGAGAATAAAGAAGCTTATAGAGCGAAACATTATCCGAGCCTTCACAATACTACTCGACCACCGCCTCATAGGCTATGATGTAACAGCTCTAATCCTATTAAGTGTAGAAGGCAAGCACATAGTTGATGTAGAGGAATGGCTTTCAAGGCAAAAAGGAGTAGTAGCAGTCTACGATATAACTGGAGAATTCGATGTAGCTGTAATAGTAAAGACACGAAACATATCAGAGCTCAACGAGTTCGTAAAGAACACACTACAAAACCCATACATTAGGAGGACTGTAACAAGCGTAGTATTCAATGTAGTTAAAGAAGACTTTAGGCTACCAATAATTAACGAAGAGGGTTAGAGCAATAAACCCAGAGGAAGCACTTAAACAACTATTAACATTGGCAAAAGAAATAGCAGACAAGGATATTCGTAAAATAGTATTAGAGTTACTAGAAAACCCTAAGATAACGTTTACACGAGTTGAACCAAAAATCTCGTTTAAGGAGAGTCCAGCAGCACCTCGAAAACACCATGCTTATCCTGGAGGCTTGCTTGAACACACTCTTAGCGTTACAAGGTCCTCGGTAAAGATAGCTGAAGCATTAGTTGAAACCTATGGAATCCCCGTAGATAAAGATATAGTAGTGGCGGCAGCGATACTACATGACTTATACAAGTATTATCAATACGAATGGGATCCAGCAATAGGAGCCTATAGGCCTAGAACAGACTGGTATCTATCCCACGATTTCGCAATGATTGCCGAGTTATCGGTAAGACATGCTCCCGATAAATTGATACGTGCTATTGCTGAAGTACACGGCAACGTTCCCTTCACAATGATTGAATCACTAATAGTGCATCACGCAGATTCATTCGATGCAAG
>JALUDQ010000177.1 GCA_027043985.1 Desulfurococcales archaeon | reverse complement strand
CTGTTTCAGCATCAATAGCCTTCCACGGCCAGCTTACTCCGGGAGGAGGATTCCAGGGAGGAGCAACACTAGCAGTAGCACCCTTATTAGCTATAGCTGCTCTTTCAAGATACTTTGTAGAAGATGTAGGATTAAAGAAGAATACAATGCTCACTATTAGAACCCTTGGCCTCCTAATAATAGGTCTCCTAGTACTTACTCCATTAATAATGGGTTTAGCAGGCGGTAATCCCTATATAATGGAGAATCAGCCGAAGAGTTGGGCAATGTTCATAGGATTCCCATCCTTTGGACTAGGTGTTCTCCTCGGAAGCCTTGCATTCTACAACATGGCTGAGCTCTTAGCAGTTGGAGCTGGATTCACTGTAGTCTTCCTCTTGTTGACTCTACCCGAAGAATTCTTCAAGAAAATACTTTCCAGAGAGGTAGGAGAGCAGTGATCGAAGAATACCTTGAGAAGATTCTCTGGACCTACATGTTCTTCGTAATGATAGCTACTTTCGGCGTGTCGATATACGGTATAGTGTTTAGGCCGAACATGTTGAAGAAGATTATAGCTCTAACAATATTTGGTGATACAGCTAACGTCTTCATGATATTCATAGGTTATAGAGCAATATACCCGATAAAACCTCCAGTACTCTGGACTAGTCATCCGGATAAGAGCGTCTTAAATACCTTTGTTTCACAATCAATAGATCCGGTCCCGCCAGCTCTAGTGATTACCGCTATAGTAATAAACATGGCCATAACATTACTGATAACTTTTCTCGCAATACAAGCTTATCGCCTCTACGGCTCACTTGATGTGCGTGATCTATCAAAACTTAAAGGGTGAAGACTCGTGTCCAGTCAACTATTACGATTAATACCAGTAGGCCTGGTAACATTCATTATATACATAGTGTTTACTGGCTCCATAACACCCTATGATATCGTTACGGGAGTAGCTGTTGCAGCTCTAACAGCCGCGCTATTCTCCCATCTACTAGTAGAGAATACTTCTAAGTCTTTAAATCCCATTAGGCTTCTATGGTTGATCATTTATGCTCTATACTATTTCACTATAATAGAGATGAGAGCTCACTTAGATGTTGCTAAGAGGATAATTCATCCGAAAATGCCTTTGAACCCGGGTATAGTGAGGGTACCCTATAATGTGGGAACAGAGTACGCTATAGTAACAATTGCTAACTCCATAACCAATACGCCTGGAACCGTTGTAGTAGACTTAGACGAAGATAGAAAGGTATTCTACGTGCATTGGATAGATGTTAAAGGAGTAGAACCCGAGATCACTTACAAAAACATCTCAATGACCTTTGAAAAATACGCTAAGAAAATATTCGATTAAGGTGAGCCTACATGTCCTATATAATACACCTAATAGGTCTTACACCCGCCCTACTAGTAATCCTAGCCTTCGCCCTACCCCTCATAAGCCTGATAGTTAAGAATAGAAGAGTTTGGGAAATCTACGGAGTAACTGGTAGTCTTATAGGATTACTCTTAGCTTCCCTAACATTCTATTACACGTATTTTGTACAATCACCAATAGTTTACAAATTTGGTGCTTGGCCACCACCAATAGGGATAGTGTATGAGATAGATAGGTTTAATTCTCTACTCGGGCTAGTTGTAGCTGGAGTAATGTTCTTCGTGGCATTGTATAGCGTTGAATACTTGGAGAGAGAACATGGAGTAGAATGGTATTTCACATTATTCCTTGGAATGGAGGCTGGTATGCTTGGAGTACTCTATACCGGAGACGTGTTCAACTTATTCGTTATGCTAGAAGTAACTAGTGTTACAGCCTACGGCCTCGTAGCATTCTATAGGTCACGTAAGGAGAGTATTGAAGCCGCGTTAAAATATGCTATTATAGGTAGTACTGCAACAACTGTATACTTCATAGCACTAGCACTAATCTACGGCTCCTATGGAACACTTAACATGGCACAAATATCATTAAAGACCGCTAGCCCAATAGACTACTTCTTCACAATATTATATGGTAATAGACTTGTAGGCGAAGCAATCTACTACCCAGGCCTAGCAGTAGCAGGTGCAGCCGCAATAGCACTTGCAATATGGGCTTTCAGCGTTAAGGCAGCCCTATTCCCCAATCACTTCTGGCTTCCAGATGCTCATCCAGCAGCACCTTCACCAGTATCAGCCGTGTTATCTGGTCTCTTAGTAAAAGTCGGTGTTTACGCTATAGCTAGGTTCACCTTCACGTTATTCCATGCCGCTACACCAGACATTATAGTTAGTAACGCAATAAAGGACGCGCTCCAAGCATTATTGGTAATTCTCCTAGTATTGGGGGCTGCTTCAGCTCTCGTAGCCGGGTTCATGATGATCGTTCAAACAGATATTAAGAGGCTCATAGCGTATAGTACGATAATGCATATAGGATACATTGCAATGGGTCTCGGCCTTGCATCATACATAGGTCTCCAGGCGGCAATATACCATGCTATAAATCATGCAGTAGCTAAAGCCCTCCTCTTCTTAGCTGCAGGAGTGTTCATACACGTAGTTGGTACACGGAGTATCGATGAAATATCTGGTGTTGGAAGAGTTATGCCCGTTACAACACTCTCATTTGTAATAGCTGCTCTAAGCCTCGCTGGTATACCTCCATTCAACGGTTTTGTTAGCAAGGCATTACTCTACATAGGTTTCATTGATGCCGGCTTAGCCCCCCTAACAATCATAGTTGTCTTATCAAGTGCTCTAGCATTCATGGCCTATGCTAAGATAATATATGGTGTATGGCTTAAAGCCCCGGTAAAAGACATAAGCAGGTTAAGAGATCCATCCTGGCTCATGAAGGCTCCATTAATGGTATTGTCTATTACATGTATTCTCCTAGGCAT
>JALUDQ010000176.1 GCA_027043985.1 Desulfurococcales archaeon | reverse complement strand
TACCACCTTTAGTAGGGCCACTTGATGTTATCATTAATGACAACATTATTTTATTACTTGTTTTATTTAATATTATTTTACTTATTGATAATATCTGTAATGTGATATTAATATTTTTTACAAGAATGGGTTCTCCGTCTATTCTAGCATTTTCAATTACCTTATTAGGATTATATGGTAAAATGATTGTATTTATCCCTTTGCTTCTTCTCATAAGTTTTATTGATCCGATATTCTCATTATTAACATATAGGTTCTTAATAATGTCTTTATTAAAGGGATTGATGTAACTATACCTTAAGATTAAAAGACGCTTAATAATTTTCCCCTTTAAATGGTAGTTGATGATGTAAGCTGATAATATCTTGAAACAATAACTGGTGTCTTCTCGACTATGCTCTACTTCGTACTTACCATAGTATAGTATGTCAAATGTAACTGGTTCGTTTCCAACGATAACCAAGTCGAAGACATTTCTCTTTTTCTTTATTACCCTATTGTCTCTTGTAGCTATACTTGATACTACTATATTGTTATTAAATGCTAGTCTCTTTCTTAATCTTAAATTCTCATCTATACTTGTATCACTATATATCACGATATCCTTAGGATCTATTTGTTTTGAAACATCAATAATTCCTATGTTCTTTTTATCAACTACCACAAGGCTTTTTTCTCCTAGCTTAAGTATATCAAGGAGTTCTTTTGGTTTGAAATAGTATTTCTCTGGTCCCCATACGAATATTTCATTTAAAGTACCTATAACAAGGTATTCCCCTACTATTGTTGCAGCAACTATATTTTTCCCTAACAGTTTTCTCGAACTTTCATGTAATCGCCAATTATTGTTACCAAGCTCAATTATACTATTTTTACATTTTAAGAGCGCTTTCCCTTTTAAAAAACCAATGAGTAAAGGTTTATTCTCGCATACGAGTATAACCTTGCTATTCTTCGTACCTTTATGATATATCCCATGGGTTTCAGTGTTCCAAAGAATTAAACCATTACGCGTTTGTACTAAAGGAATAATGTTTTTTGCATGCACTTTTTCTATAACTTGTAAACTCTTTCTGTCTACTACTAGTGTACCTTTATCGTGCATAAGGGATATAAAGTCATTTGAATCTGTCAACTTTAAACTATGAGTAATTCCTACATTGTATCGTTTTTTCTCGTAGGTCGAAGTCTTCTCAATTACTACAGAGTTTTCTTCGAGATATGCTAATAGGAATCCATTCGCGTAGGGAATAACATCGATTAAGGGTTTCTCTATAATGGTATACGAGTTGTCATTAAATCCGAGTACGAGACGATATCTTTTCCTTAAAATACTATTATCTTTTAGTATTGCAGCGCCAACACGTTCATGTGGGTTAAAGACATATTTCACTATGCTTGTATTCTTGAATATGTCTATGGTTGCCTCCGGGCTGGCTATGTAGAGATCCTTATTTTTTACATGTACTGCGAGTTCTGGTGTAAGTTGATAGTTGCTGAGTCTAAGAGGTTCATTGTTATATACTTTAATTGTCCCGTTACCTCTTATCATAAATGTCTTGAAAATCATTCTATCATCAGCGATAGATAAGTAAATATTATCATTGTCATCTCTATGTGCAACAGATAATATGTTATCGTATTCATCTGGAATATTGAGAGACTTGTAGCAGAGAGTTACTGGAATTCTAAGCTTCACTGCTCCCCCTAGTTCAGTGACATTTATAACATGTCATACTTTTCAATTAGGGCTCAGATCTTAAAGGATTCTTCACATCTCTGTGAGTACAGCCTTCATCATAGCCCTAGATTTAAATAACTTTCAAAAACCACTATATAAATATAGGGTAAAGGCTTTCAGGGTAATATGTCTTGGCACAAAAAGTAATAGCAATAAGAGTTTCCGAAGACGTGTACAAGGAGATAGTGGAGAGAGCTAAAAGAGAGGGATATGAGTTAATTTCCGATTATATTAGAACTCTAATACTAAGAGAACTTGGAAGAACACCGCCGCCTCTCATAAAAGATCTTGATAGAAGACTAAGCAAGCTAGAAGAGGGTGAACTCCCTCCAAAACTATACGATAGAATATGGAAACTCGTACTATCAGCTCTCGAAGAACATGGAGTAAGTGGCCTAACAGCTGAGACCATTAAGCCCATATTAGAGGAGTGGCTAAAATCACTACTAACTAGGATTGATAGGAGAGTACAAGACCTAGTAAATCCGTATACTGCTAGAATAGATGAACTAATGAGAAAAATAGCAGAATTATACGAACGAATAGAACAACTAGAAACAGAGTTAAAAGAAATTAAAAAGAAGATAAGCGAACAACGTCCACCTTATACTGTACGTAAGACTGAGAGAAAAACTGGAATAGAAAGACTAAGAGAACAAGGCGTAGTATTCGAAAGCGAGCTTGGAAGACTAAGAAACCGTGATGCATTCTTCGATTACTTGTCAAGGCAAGGAGCCAAGATAATAAGTGTACGTGGAGAACGTGTTGCAATAGATCCAGAATTCTGGGAAAAGTTTAAGAGAAAAGTATTCGAAGAACTATCAACGAGCAATGAAGACGAAATAAAACTATTACTGACAAAACAAGAATACAAGCTCTTCATAAAATTAAAAGAATCGGGTCTAATATACTATGACTCAACGATAAGAAAGTGGAGATCTGTCGAACCATTAGATTAACTAGACACTATAGATGATGAAGACCGCCTATACAGATAATCAAGGAGGATGAAGACTATTCTACGGTCTGATACAGCTAATATTGCCGTCATAGGATTGAAGGGTAGCTTAAATCTTAACTACTTCTAAACCTTTACTTATTGTTAATTCCTCTATCATTTTACGTTCTCTTGACCTAACACCTTTCTTCTCGATTATAGCGGCTCTACTTGGTGGAACAGATTTCTCAAAAGCCTGTAAGATAACTCTTTCATTAGTTTCCTGCATAGCGTGTTTAGAGAATATATGACCGAGACAATACTCTGTCTCCAACATGACCCTAGTATGTTTCCGAGCATAATGTCCACCACCGAACCCGGCAGCAGGTATACAGTTAGGTAAAGGAGTCATTACTGCGTCAGCTACAACACGTGCGATAAGTTTTCTTGCACGTTCATCAACCCATTCTTCTGGACTACTGCCAATCTCTATGAATACTAATGGTTTCTTCAGATTAGTTGGACCGTGGTGAGTAACTTCCAGGGTAACATCGTATTCCTCACTAAGCTTTGTTTCATCAGCATATTTCTTAATCAACGACAGCAATCTTTTAGCCATAGGTGGAAAAGCAATTGAAAGTTCAAAGGGTTTGCCTCCAGCTTCGGCTCTAGGACCCGGATTACCTGTATGATGTACGGTCAAACTCTTTATCCTAGCACTACTCCTATGCCTAGACAAGACTATGTAGGCTTCAACATCAAATATTTCATCAAGGAAGTCAAAGTATAATACATCCTCATCGAAACCAGCCAGAAGCATATCCTCGAAGACAAATACCTTAGCACCATGTGCAATACCGTATTCTCTAAAATTCAGCAAGCCTCTAAGATGTTCGGCAATACCAGTACCAGCTAAATCACGGTTAGAATAAACCAGAGCATATCGTCCTCTATACATAAGCGATCCCCAATACAAGACTACGGATTACTGAAGCTAAACAATTATAAGTTTTCCTAGAAAACACTAGACACAGTGATGAATACTCGCCGCTACTATAATAAGAGCCTCAATGAGGCTGTGAAGACAGAACCCCCGGCTGAGAAACAAGGTCCAAATGAAAAATCTGCCCAGCATGCTCGTTTAGGCTTTAAGCTTTTAGCGCTGTAACCTTAAGTACCTCCTTTATTACATCCCTTTTATCAACTCCTTCATACATTGCCTCCGGTTTAAGTATTATTCGATGAGCTAGCACTGGGACTACAAGCTTCTTCACATCATCGGGCAACACATAGTCTCTTCCATTAAGGAGCGCATAGGCTTTAGAAGCCATGTATAAGTGTACAGATCCCCTCGGACTAACACCGAGTCTAACCCTCTCATGCCTTCTCGTTGCATTAACTATATCAATAATATAAGATAAGACCTCCTCACTTACTCTAACATCCCAGACGTTCCTCATAATCTCTAATACCTCATTGCGAGAGATAACCGGCTTTATCTTAAACTCGTTTATAGTCTTCTGTTTCAACAATATCTCTTTCTCCTCAAAAGGTGAAGGATAATCTAAGAAAATCCTCATCATAAACCTATCAAGCTGTGCTTCGGGTAAAGGGAAAACACCCTCAGTTTCAACGGGATTCAACGTGGCTATAACCATAAAGGGTTGAGGTAGCTGTAATGTATTGCCTTCAATAGTTACTTGTTTCTCCTGCATTGCTTCTAGTAGTGCGCTCTGGGTTTTCGGACTTGCACGATTAATCTCATCAACCAACAAAACATTAGTAAAAATGGGGCCCCTTCTAAGGATAAATTCATTCTTCTTCTGATCATAAATATATGTCCCTATAATATCATTTGGTAGTAGATCTGGTGTAAATTGCACTCTACTAAAATCCAAGCCGAGGACATAAGCGAAGGCTTTAGAGAGTAATGTTTTTGCAACACCTGGCACGCCCTCAATTAAAACATGTCCTTCAGCCACTAAACTAGTGAGCAAGAGCAAGATCTCTTCTCTTCTCCCAACAACTATTCTTGAAACCTCCTCTACTACTCTCTCAGCTATATTCCTAACCTTGAAAGGCTCCAATAACTGACACCAGCAATACTACTATAAGCCCATCGCACTACACTCTTATAAAACTCTGCTAAACACTATATTCTAGCTATCAAGTGTAATAAGGGGTTAATGGTTTGGATAAACTAAACTTCATGATAAAGCCAGTAATAGGTGTAGTCCACCTTCCCCCCCTACCTGGCTCTCCTCTCTATAGAGGCTGGGAGACCAGTATAGACGAGATAATTGATAGAGCTGTCAGTGATGCAATGACACTAGTTGAAGGAGGAGTTGACGCAATAATAGTAGAAAACTTCAACGATAAACCCTTTAAACCAAGAGTAAGAGAACCCGAAACAATAGCCGCTATGACAGCAGTTGTTAGAGAAGTAAAAAAGGAAACCGGAGCAATAATCGGAGTAAATATACTCAGAAACTCCGGACCAGAAGCATTAGCAGTAGCATACGCTGCAAAAGCATCATTCATCAGAGTAAATGTCCTCGTATACCCAGTATATACACCATCCGGTACAATAGAGCCGGTAGCCCATGAAATCGCTGCTATGAAGAGTAAGTTGAATGCCGATATACAAGTATTAGCAGATGTACATGTAAAACATGCTGTAAATATACCCGGTCTAACGATTACTGAAGAAGCAGTAGAAGCAGCGGAAAGAGGTCTAGCAGACGCATTAATAGTCACGGGGCCACGTACGGGGAAAAGCGTTCACCCAAAGGATATACTACTAGTCAAAGAGGCTGGCTTACCCGTTCTAGTAGGGAGCGGTACAACACCAGATAATATAAAACTCTACTGGAAAATAG
This sequence comes from Desulfurococcales archaeon, assembly GCA_027043985.1. GTDB lineage: Archaea > Thermoproteota > Thermoprotei_A > Sulfolobales > WANQ01 > JALWGO01. Next base: position 4,579 of record JALUDQ010000176.1, on the reverse strand, counting down.
CAGACGGATTCATTGTTGGATCTTATTTCAAGGAGGGAGGACGACCTGAGAACCCAGTTGTATTAGCAAGGGTCAAAGAGTTAATGGAGAAGGTTAACTTTCTTAGAAGAAAGGAGGGTATATAAATCCGAGTAAAGAGATATAACAAGGGAGTCTCGGCCCCCAACGCCCCCGCGTCCCGGGGAGGGATGAAAGGGGCTTGCGCGTCGGGACTCTTATCACATACTCTATTTATTCGAATATGTTGACTTGTATGAGCATTTGATTCTTAAAATAATATTCGAACTCGCTGATAATTCTCCAAGCATTGGAAGGCTTGGGATAGGGAGCCATAGCTATGTGATCGTTTATTACTACTGGAGCGTACATGGTAGTATATTCTTCTATTACGTGAGAGAACTCTTCAAGCATATATGCGATATTCTTCCATTTCTCTCTAGGCTTCATGCAGACAATAACTGGTTCATAATTTATCAACGAGCCAATGCACTCTATCATACTATTACGTGTCCCCGCGTTTAGTGCATCACTTGGAGTAGGTATAGGCAACGGTATGGGATGGGTATGAAATAATCCCCTACACGTACGGCAACTCTTATATGACAAGTATATTTTATCTCCTCTAATACCCATAAGATTAGATGAAACATATACTAGACTATTATCTCCGATCAAGTAGGCATACTCTAACAATGACTTAGTATTCAAAATAGCTGCGTCGACTAGGGGCTCTATATCTCCACTATCATATAATATCTTCTCAACTACACTGCTCTCAAACACTATAGGAGATCTACGGGCAACGGTATCAAGTATGGCGTCAGCCATTAACTCTATACTAGGTGTCAACTATTCCATCCCCACTAGTCAAATAATAGATTATTAACCCTAGTGTAGCCGCGAGACTAGACACCACTCGTAGTCTGGGCTAAAAACTCCTCTACAAAATCAGCATCAAATTAAATCATTAAATGTTTGATAAATAATAGTAGGCGATGAATGTTATATAATAAAGCAATAAATATCTTTAATCCAAAAATCTACCGGCATTACTGGAGTAAAGGTTACTATGGTGACAAGAATATGGAGGATTTCACCGAGATCCTTGAGATGAGGCTCGGTGAGTTTGCTTCGAGATATAGAGATGAGTTGCCACGATACGTAGTGGTAGGTGAAGATACTACTTTCAAAAATATTGTAAATGTGTTAAGTAAAAGCATAGACCACGGAGACAAAGGTGTTGAAGTAATAGTAGTAGTAGATAAACACCAAAAACCTATCGGTATAATAGAGGATCTAGAATTACTGGAAATATTATCTCCTCACAGAAGATGGTCTCTTTCTATACTAAAACCACCTATAAGGAAGAAAGCTAAAGACATAAGGGACTTACTTAACATCCCTATAGGAAGAATAGCTAGAATGAATCATCCAATACTAAGATATGATTCTACAATAAAGGATGCTATAGACTTAATGGACTCGCTTAAAACAAGGTATGTGATAGTTATTGATGAAAAGGATAGACTTTACGCGGTATTAAACTCACGTGTTATTCTAAGCAAAATATTTGAAAAATTCGTTAAGAGGTAATAGAGCAGTGTTTACAGAGTTCCTTATAGCGATAGCGATAGCGTTGATTATAGCGAAAATATTAGAAGAAGTATTTGTAAGAATAGGCCTACCCCCAGTTATAGGAGATATAATAGCGGGCATTATAGTAGGTAAGTCTCTCCTCGGAATATTTGTTCCCGAAGAAGGAGGAGCTATAGATTATGTTTCCTGGCTAGGAGTAGTACTACTCCTATTCTATGCTGGCCTGGAAACCGATTACAGACACTTCATGAGCGGTATCAAGAACTTCATAGTAGTATCAATACTAGACGTCTCCTTTGCTTTCATCAATGGCTTCATCGTTGGCCTCATTCTCGGCTATTCAATGGATAAGAGCATATTTCTCGGAACAATCCTCGTTGCAACTAGTGTAAGCCTAACAGTAAAGACTCTAATAGATATAGGAAAACTTGATACCAGAGAAGGATTAACTATTCTAGGTGTAGCGGTTCTCGACGATATTCAGGGTCTAATAGTTCTCGTAGCAGCTCTAAGCGTAGTAGTATACGGAGTAGTAGACATCAAGGGCATATTATTCATAGGAGTATCTGCCTTCATCTTCTGGCTTGCATCAATAATAATAATAGGAAGACTCTCCCAAAACCTCTTCAAAATATTCTCGAAATTTAGAATAGAGAACTCTATACCAATACTATCGATTATACTGGGACTAGTTGTTTCAGCATTAGCAGGGCTCATAGGGCTCTCACCCATAGTCGGAGCATATGCTGCTGGACTAGCATTAGCAAGATGTAGGAGATTCCAGGTAGTTTCAGAAAAAGTAAAGATCCTAGTAGATCTCTTAGCAACACTCTTCTTTGTGGCGAGTTCTGCTAGAATATCTGTTGAGACAGCATTGAAACCAGAATACGTATGGCTCTATGCCTTGTTCATTGGATTCGCATTACTGGGCAAGACTCTTGGCAATACTCTGGGTTCACGAATAGTAGGGTTACCGTGGAGGAAGGCTCTAATAGTGGGTGTTGGTATGTGGCCTAGAGCAGAAGTAGCATTAATATCAGCGACCATGGGTATGACCCATGGAGTTGTCGATACACCAATATATTTCGCGACAGTAGTATTAATAATAGTAACATCGATAATAGTTCCACCAATGATAAAGCTACTATACAAGTTTGAGGAGACAAAAAGCCCTACTCAATAAAACCCCTACAAGTAACTAATTTTCTCTTTTGGGCATAAGGATTGGTTAAAGTAAAGTTAATAGCATATAATAAACCATTAATTGGTTCTAGGGATCCTAGAAGACTACCATTAATAGGCTTTAAGGTAAGTGTAGGAAAATTACACGATAACCCTATAGACTATTATTTATCGGATGAGTATCCGGAGGAAAAGATAGAACGCATCTTGTTATCAGCTGTAGAGTTTCCCAGTATATTCGAGCACGTAACCTTTACTTTTCTAATAGAGGATGTATCGAGAGTCTGTTCTCACCAGCTAGTTAGGCATAGACTTGTAAGTTTTACTCAGGAGAGCCAACGTTATAGTGAGTCATATATGAAGAAGGCTATTAAAAGGATAGTTAATGGAGTGAGCAGAGAAGATTTTGACAAGATGTATCATGAGAAGAAAACCAGTGATATAATAGATTTATTCCTATCCGAGACCATAGACTCGGAGTGCAAGTGTATAAGAGAAGATTATTGTCAGATATTATTGGAAGCCGTTAACGAGGCTTTCATAATACCTGAGCATATTGGCAGAGTAGATAGTATGTGTTTTGCAAGAGACTTATTGTTATCAATTAAAAGATACTATGAGCTAGTTGAAAAAGGAGTAAAATATGAGGATGCAAGATTCATTCTACCCCAAGCAATCAAGACCAGGCTGCTAGCCACATTAAACCTTAGAGAACTCCTCCACATGGCATGTCTTCGCCTAAGTCCTAAGGCACAGTGGGAGATTAGAGAAGTAGTTAGAAAAATGGTAGAAGAGGTAAGAGAGATTATACCAGAGATAAATGATCTAATTGAAGGATACTGCAGTAAATATGGAGTCAAATAACCTAATGTGTAATTGAATCTTATGGTTTACTAGTAGTATTTGTTGAAGAGTATTTCTCTTCTAATACTTGTATCTCTCTTAGAATTTGATCTGGTATTTTTGGCGGCTTTAACTTGACCTTAAGGAGGTGTTCTCTTAAGGGTATAGGTCTACTTGTCTTCAACATTGTTGAAAAGTACCTTGTGAATAGTGATGTACTCTCATTACCTTTAAATGGTATAGAAGCCCCTTTCATATACATGGGACTTGCTTCAGTGTAATTATACTTTAGCGGTGAGAGAGCTATATCTGAGGATACAATGGTTATATTCAACGGATAATATACTACTACACCCCTTTGTGTTAAAGGGGCATAATATATCATTGTTATATTCATTTTTGCAGTAGTATTATTTGATAAACCTGTACATAACTCTATAGTACCATTATCGAGTAAGGTATCACTGTTATTGAATTCTATGTAGTCTGTCTCATTGTTTACTATGCTCCCATCACTGATATATATTGAGGAAGTAGATAGAGCATCATTTCTAGCGTAAACATTAATCGTACCCACACTTCCACTATAACTATAAGAATCTAATCTAAGACCAAGCATATACGCTCCGCTAAGATCGTTTATGCCCCAGACACTTCCACACCACGTATACTCGTTACATGATACATTCAAGTGTATGTCGTCTAGGAGTACATATATGTCCGCGCTACCGGGGGTCCAGAATGAGAATATTCTTACATAGTAGTTTACGAAAACTATAAACCCGTATTCTCCGGGACTATAGTTTTGGAGGATTGGTGAAACATCAACTGTGACTGGGGTCCATGAAATATTTGATAGTACGAGTATTGTTGTTGCATTGAGTAATTGTGCGTTACCGCTACTCCAGTTTAACAGATATATGCCAATAGTTATAACGGCGTATGCTATTATCGCGTT
>JALUDQ010000175.1 GCA_027043985.1 Desulfurococcales archaeon | reverse complement strand
AAACATATACTTACAAGACGTTGTAGCACCAGGTATACCCGAAGAAGTACTAGTAGAAATCGTTAAGAAACGCCTCTATAGACGTGAGAAAAAACTCATCTGCCTAATGTGTGGCTGGTCTAGAAAGTATAGGATAAGCGATATAGATGAGATCAAGTGCCCTAGATGCGGATCAAAATATATAGCAGTCATGCATCCAGACGACCCCATAGAGAAAATCCTAGAGAAAATGAGGAAGAAGAAAAAGCTAAGCCGCGAAGAAAAAGAGTTATTGAGGAAAGCCAAGGAGACCGCTAACCTAGTATTATCCTATGGGAAATACGCGGCTATAGCCCTAGCAGCACATGGAGTCGGGCCGAAGAAGGCTAGAGAAGTATTATCCAAGCTAATTCGTGGTGATGAAAAAGAATTCTATAAGGCGATACTTGAAGCAGAAAAAGAATATGCGAGGACAAGACCCTACTGGAGATCCTAGTCTCCCCGAGTTATCGTAAAGTAATAAATAATATAATCTATCTTTGAGAAATATCCCTTGGGGTGCTTAGACTTACAGGAGCGCTACGGCTTATTCACTAAGCTCCAACTCCAAGTTCTAAAACTCCGCTCCAAGGGCTTGAGTCTTAGAGAAGTAGCCGAGAAAATCGGTACTACTAGACAAAACATCCAAGTAGCAGAGAAGAGGGCGAGGAATAACATACGTTTAGCTGAGGAAACACTACTAATATACAAGCTAATAACATCGCCGCTCAAGATAAGAATTGATGCTGGAACACACTTGGTAGATATCCCTAGAATAGTTATAGGAAAAGCCGATGAATCTGGAGTAAAAGTGAGAGCAGACTTCACATTAATCTACAAGCTACTACACTTTAAAGCCCAAGAATGTATCCAGGGCCCAAGACTCATTAAGCCAGTACTAATAATAGTAACCACGCGAGGAGATGTAGAGATAATACCCTATGATAGAGTTGAAAAATACCTAAACGTAATCGAAGACCCATAAGAAAAGATTCTCCAATAAGAGAGTGGCTGTCTACATTTCAGTATTCATTGCTACATGATTATACTTGTAGTATAGGTGCTCTGTGTTGAGCAGTATTTACCCCAATATTCTGCATAAGAGAAGTAATTCTATGCTCCGTCTCGCCGAAGAATTATTGAGCAAAGGTGAAGCAGATCTTGCAGCCCTAAACGCTGGATACGCAGTACAATTATATGTTGAGAGCATCTTATATCGCGTCTCTGGAGAGGAATGGCGCAGCCATAATATTAGACTATTACTTGGTGCTCTGTCAATGATACTTGAACAACAAGGTTTCCATAGAGAAGCTGAAAAGATAGTAGAATTTGCTAAAGTTAACCGTAGACTATTAGCGAAATTAGAAGAAGCCCATACAAGAGCTACATATGGCGTCTTAGAATACAGTATTGATCAAGCCCGTGTTCTCGTTGATGCCGCTAAGAAGGTAATAGATTTCCTCCAAAACATAGAGAAGAAATTATTCGGAGGCGAGGAATCTGAGTAAACATATTACTCCGCTCAAGATAATTAGTTCTTGGAAACACTATGTTAAACTAATAGCCAGAGCCATATCTATGGTTATCCCGGAAGCCGAAGTATATCTTACAGGTGGCGTGGTTGAGGATAGATTAACAGTCTTAAGCGATATAGATATACTAGTAGTATTGTCACATAAACCGGGCTTCAAGGAAGCAGTAGAGCTTAGAGCAGAAATACTCGAGGAAGCAGAAAAGCTCGGACTACCATTATATGCACCAATAGAACTACACATTATAGGTAGAGAAGAACTAACCCGTTATACACGGAAAGGTAAAATAATGAAAATCTCCCCCTTGTAACCCATAGCCATGTTGTGAAAACACCATTGCTTTATGCTGGCTAAGTTGTCTGATCAAGGATACTTGTGTATCAGATCGCAGAAAATAAAGTTATTTTATCTAGAACTACAGCTAGGTTAGAGCGTAGGTGAGTTTATTATTGAAGGCGAGAGACAGGCAAGTCAAAATCGTCGCGGTAATAATATTATTGGTTGTTATAGGCTTAATGCTATTATATGCTAATACTTCTCAAAACAAGCCCGCCGCTCCGACAAGAACAGTTGTAAACCAGACAGCTACGGCAGTACTAACAAATACTAGTACAACTACATCTACAGTACCGTCTCCTACTAGCTCAGAGTATAATCTATCGTTTTATGTAAAGATATTAAAGGATAGAAAGATAGGGAAGATATACTATAAGGGAATACCACCATTCTACTCAATAATAGCGCGAGGAGAAATAAGCGGAGACAAGATAATCCACTTAAACCAAACCTACTACTACAAAATACTATCATTAAGCAAGGTATCAGAGGAAACCAGTATAGGTCTAGAAGACATAACATTCCACTACTACAAGCCCGAGAAATCCCCAAAGGGTTGTGAAAGCTATGGGTTCAAGATAACATCAAATAACAATAATAGTATTATAGGAAACCTAACTGTAACCTACTGCTCTTACCTCTACACTTCTTCTGATCAAATATACATAACTGGGAACGCTACTTCAAATGGTATGGCTGGAATAGTATTCTTTAAGTGGAAGCAGGATAAAGTATTCGTATTCATAAGAACAAGTGAAACAAGCAAGCCCCCAGTACTAGGAGACTGGTTCCTCCAAGCAGTCTACAAGAAAGAATACACGCCAAAAGAACCAGTAGCAGTAAAAATACTATTAGTAAATGCTAGACCCAAGAGCCTAGTAGACGCCTACTACAACAAAGACAATAGGCTTGTTGGAGTAGGATTAAGCTTACCCAATGGGACGTCGCTCACCGGGTTAAAACTAGGGAAAATCTATCTGAGAAGAAAGCTCGTATATCTGGATGCAGTC
>JALUDQ010000174.1 GCA_027043985.1 Desulfurococcales archaeon | reverse complement strand
GTACAGGTAAGTGGTGTTGATGAAGCAGATATTGTTAAAACTGATGGAGAATACATATACGTTGCTAGAGGAAACCAAGTATACGTTATCAAAGCCTATCCCCCAGACCAGTTAAAGATAACCTCAATTATCAGAATAGGTGAAAACCATAGCTTAGGCGAAACCAATAGTACCCGTGATATAGTAGTTAAGAGAGACATTAATGTAAGGGGACTGTATGTTCGTGGAGACAAGCTAATAATAATAGCAGAAGAATACCGTTACAAGATACTACCACTACCAGAAGAAGTAACAATACCAGTACAGATTCCCAAAGAACGAGCCAACAATACCAGTATAAACATAACAACGATTACTGCTACGATAACAACTCCTCCTCCACCAGCTCCAAGTACTCCAGTACCAATAATTATTCCTCCAATAGGGTTCGAGAAAACCATAACACTAGTATACAGTATAGATGACAGAAGTAATCCCAAACTAGTATACAATATTAGTCTAAGTGGAGACTATATGACGTCCAGAATGATAGACAATTACCTATACGTTCTAACAGTCATGCCCACAAAGATATATGATTACCGTGAAAACAAGTACAATATCCTAGTACCCGAAATCAATGGCGAGAACATATCAGTAGACAGGATATATTATATCACTAACATTACTCCGGTAAACCCCACATATACCATGATACTAGCATTAGACGTAGACTCGGGTAAATACAATGGACAAGCAATAATACAGGATTATACAAGCCACATATACATGTCTAAGAACAACCTATACATTCTAGTAGAAAAAGAATTCAACTACGACGTCATGTTGAGAAGTATATTAGGGAAAATACTGTCGAGACTCCCAGGAGAACTAGCTAAAAAAGTAGAAGAAATACTATCAAATAATACAAGTATAAGTCCCTTCATGCTAGACGAGCTATCCGAAAAGCTATGGCAATGGTTTAACAGTTTACCTCGAGACAAGAAAGTAGAAGTGATAAGAGACGTCTATGACGTGATAGCTAGAGAATACTATACAATTGAAACAAACATCTATAAGCTCGCAGTCAAAGACCTAGAACTAAAACTGGTAGCAGTAGGCAAGGTACCGGGTAGAATACTCGACCAGTTCGCTATGGATGAATACAAGGATTATTTCCGAGTAGCAACAACTTCTATGAAGCCAATACTAGTAAACATCACTCACACTCCATACATAGACATAGAGTTCAATCCTGTAAACAACGTCTACATCTTAGACGAGAACCTAGAAGTAGTAGGCAAACTAGAAGGCATTGCGCCATCAGAACAAGTATACTCAGCACGCTTTATGGGAGACATATTATTCCTAGTAACCTATAGGAGAGTAGACCCCCTCTTCGCAATAAACCTATCAGACCCGGAAAACCCGGAGATCATAGGATACGTTAAGATACCAGGCTATAGCGAATACCTCCACCCATACAAGAACAACATGTTAATCGGCATAGGAATCGAAACAGATGAAAACGGACGACCACTCGGACTAAAGATAAGTATCTTCAACATAACAGACCTCAAAGACATTAAAGAGACTTCAACCATAGTGTTAAAAGACGATTATATTACATCACCAGTACTCTACGACCACCACGCCTTCATATTAAACTATGAGAAAAACTACATACTCATACCAATATACCGTGCAATGGGTTCGGGAATCTACATGATAACAATAGACCCAGATACAGGTAAGCTAGCCGTCAAAGGATATGTCCCTCTAAGCTATCCAGAAAGAGCATTATACATAGGAGACTACATATACGCTATAGGATATAATAAATTAATAGTAGTTGACGAGAGCTTCAAAGAAGTAAAGTCAATTAATATAAGAAGATAGTATTTAGCAGATTTTCCAAGATTATTTTACTGAATACATAGTTTTTATACAATACTAATATATACTCACTAAACACATAACTATTTAACAGAGAAAAGTGGAGATGGAAGATTAGTGACAATAAATAATAAGTTAAAACTACTAGTTATAGCGTCAACGGTATTTGTAATAGTCTGTACAACACTTGTTTTGTCGACAGTACCTTTAGAGAAATACCAGGTTAAGCCTACGCAAACAGTTCCTCGTGGAACTAGTGTTAAGTTGTATGAGCCTATTCTACCAGTTGATGTTGTTAGAGTGTTTGCAAGATATACTTATATCCATGTTGAATACAATGGTAGTACAACAAAGCATATACACATAAAATACTGTATTGATAGAGATAAATCGAATAGCAGCTTCATTTCATACAATGTCTCCATAAGTAAATGGATACAATATGATGGCTTACTAGGTGTCAATAACAGTACTACCTATAGTGTAGTAGTAGAAGTTAATACCAGTGATATAGTAAACATTACAGCATATATAGATGATGAGCAACCCGTAGCAAGTGAAGATTTTTCAAGTAGACGTATGCAAGCAGTTCTATACGAGCCTTTCCGGGAACACGGGCTTAGAGATACACTGTATTTTCTCGACCTAATTAGTGTTGACGGCTTCCTCGTGTCATCTAATAATTATACAACAATATATTCTGAGAACATAGTAGAACACTTTGACGGGAAACGTGTTGACGGCTTCAAAGTCTACATATACTTTCCAGAACATACGGGGATAACGGTTAGCGAAGAATATAGGCACCAGCATGATAAGTGGACGAGTATCTATGGGTCTCATCCTACGAGCATTGAGTTAAACATAGTTAATCTACCCAATACGAGTAAGTGGATTATAACCTACATGCACGTTGAACTCGAAAACGGTGTAATCCACGAGTATTTTTTAAAAGATGTTGAACTAGTATAACAGTGATATCTATATTACTTCTTGTTAGACCATAGGTTAGTGGGGAGACTTATTGGACAAGC
>JALUDQ010000173.1 GCA_027043985.1 Desulfurococcales archaeon | reverse complement strand
GTCCGAGCATGTAGAGGGAGTCTCTTGCATCAATCCTAATCTTTACATTGTTTTCTTCTAGGAATAGCTGGCGTGATTCTAGTTCATCCCATACTTTTAACTGGGTAAACGTGTAGGAGGGGTTTTGGGGAGCATAGCCCACCAGTACTGGTAGTCTAGCAATATCTTCTTCGCGTAGAGGGTTTAAGCCTAGTACTCTTATCTGGCCCTCCACTCTTGCGTTGTAGACCCATGGGATCAGTCCCAGTAGGCTTCGGATAAGAGTAGTCTTACCGCTCCCCGTTCCACCGAGCACGATTGTTAGTCCTTGATGGAAAATAGCTGAAATATTCTCTAATGCAACCCGGCCATTACTGTAGGTTACCGTTAAGTCCTCGACGTAGCCGATATGTTTCTCCACGGAGCCGCCACCTTCATTCGGTACAAGACGCCTACAACTACTATGCCTATCACTATGAGTACTGTACGCTCAACTGGGTAAATAAACGAGACAGTAGCCCATATCTGTGGCGGGATAGTGAAGCCAGCAACTAGTGGGAAGTATATTTGGGCTATTAGGCTACCAGTCATATGATCTACTAGTAGTCCAGCGAACCCTGCTGGTATGATATACTTGTATGGTTCACGAGTCCAAGCGTAGACCGCTATGGCTATTATTAGGCCGAGTACGTGGAACCATGGATAGTAATAGTATTCCCAAAACGTGCTACCGCTTGCAGCAATGAACCCTATGATCAATAAGACGTGTAGTATTGTGTAGCCTATAAGCCCCTTCCTACCCCAGTAGAATATCATTGATGAAGCAAGTGTTCCGAGAACCATTGGGAGTGGAGAGAAGGGGCCGAAGATCCCTGCTGGTGGTATGAGAGATGCTATTCCCCCGCCAATAACTGCTACGATTAGTGCTGGGAGGGGTGGTAGTAGGAAGCCAACGATAACTGGTACTAATGCTCCAAGACTAATACTCCCCTGCACTCCGAGTAATGGGAATGCCGGTATCTTCGTTATCACTATGGTGAAGGCTATTAGTATGCTTACCAGAGCCATATACCTTATACTACTAGGCCTAACATGAGAATACTGACTAACCATATCCTTCTCCTCAAGGAGAGCATTAGCTATAGGATTACATGACCTCCATTAACACTATTATAGATCAGTATAAAAAGCTAACTCGACTACAAATATCTAGGACACGAGAAGGATTGAGAGCATCTAGTAGACACGTCTAGATATATTTTGCGTACTGGTTTACCGAGTAAGCATTTCTTAGAGCTAGCTCTAACTTCTCCTCCGTGTCTATAAGGTATGTGTAGTGAAGATTAACTAGTTTTAATGCTCCTCCAGGTAAGGGTATTTGGAAACTTGCTTGTAGTCTTGTTATCTGTTTCTTCTTTTCAAGTATTTTCATTAACCGTTTCAAGACTTTATCATAGGTTCCCGTAATGGCTCTCTCCTCCCCATTAGTAGTTGCTCTGATTTTCCCCTGCAACTCTGGGTCGGGGCTCAAGTACTCGCTGTACTCCTCGTAGAGTATTTCTATGTCTTCTGGTAACGCATAGGTTTTCCCTAGGTGAGTATAGATGTAGACTAGGTCTCCATGTCTAAGCAGTTTAGATATATTATTCCTCAATATATCTAATGGCATCCCCGTAGCTTCTCTAATCCATTCAATAGGCATAGGTCTCCCCTCAAGTATTGATAGTATTCTTGAGCGAGTAGTCTTCCTCCACAATCTCTCCACGACTTCAGGGTCTACTGGTACATCAACTCCAGCTCTACGGGCAAGCTCTATGGAGTCAACAAAGCTATCCACGTCAACTGTATCGGGTGTAATAATATAGGCGACATATTTCGGGGGACCCCTCCTACCAGTTGCTCTCAAGATCCTGCCGTGGCGTTGAATAAACCTTAGAGGACTAGCAACATTACTCCACACGACTAGTAGATCTCCCTCGGGTAAGTCTAACCCTTCCTCACCAGCACTTGTAGCTACAACGAGTCTTACCTTAGGGTTCTTAGCCTTCTCTAATACTTGACGTACGTCCTCCCTCATCTTAGCCTTACCATATATTGCTACGGGATTATACTCTCGCAACCTTTCCACAATGTATTCTGCTACTATCACTCTATCCACGAAGACTATTGCCTTAGTAAAACCCTCATGGTCTCTAAGAATCCTTATAAGCGCGTCGAGCTTGTGGGCTGGCCTAACCCGTGGATCATCTAATAATGGTTTAACATCCTTTAATAGTTCTGCGAGAATTGTTGGCTTGCTTAGACTCTCCTTTAGGGCGAGAGCGCCATCGCGTACAAGCCATCTTATCCCCGTCTGGATAAGTCCTCTCTCTCGCCCGGTGAAGAGGTTTCTAAGCTCTTCTAGTCTTGTTAGTACTTTTTTCTCTGCTTCGTTTAGTTCTGCTTCGTAGACTTCTCCTATCCATGCTGGAACATAGTTTCTTATTCTCGGATCACTCCAGCTCCAATACCTTATCTCTCCTATATGTTCCTCTATTTCTTGTCTACGACTGCTTGGTATGTAGGCTGATAATCCTAGTCTACGCTTAAATAAGTCTCTCGTCTTCCTCATGAATTCCGCGTAGGCATCTCTACCCGTAGTGTGGTGGCATTCGTCTACTACAACAGCATCGAATCCAGCCTCAATGATTGAGTCTACGTCACTTAAAGCGGTCTCAGGGGTGGCAACAGCTATTTCGGCTTCAAACCATATCTTCCTCCTCTTCTCCTTAGGTAGTACTCCGTGAATAGCTTTGGCTTTAGCACCCATAACTTTCTCGAAATAAGATGCAGTCTGCTCTACTAGTATACGCGTAGGCTCTAATACTAGAACACGTTTAACGGCACCCTTCTCCAATAACTCTTTAGCCCATAATACGGCGATAAGAGTCTTACCAGT
>JALUDQ010000172.1 GCA_027043985.1 Desulfurococcales archaeon | reverse complement strand
GTTGAAACAATATAGTATTAAGGGGAAATAATGTGCCACCCCAACCAGAATACGTATTGGTACGTGATAAAGCAAGAAAAATACTGTATTTAGCGAAGGAGGAATTTGATAGAGGAAACTATAGTATTACATGCTTTCTCGTATATTTAGCAAGGATACTCCTCAATTACTCGATGATGCTTAGAAGGGGGATAGGTTTAGGCAAATATGTAATTGATTTCAATGAAATAAGAGGCTTTCTAGTTAAAGATACTGAGGAGACTGCTAGGACTTGTTTAGAAGAAGGGTTCAATGCACTTAGTGATACTGATAAACTGTTTATGGAGAGGCGGGAAAAAGAGTGTGAGTGCTGGGGCGAATGAAAACATTATTTATATTAATATATAATTGAGATGAGATTAGTAAAAAGCTGTACTATAACATTAATAAGTATATTTTATCTTATTTATTTATAGGTGATCATATCTTCTAAGGATTATTTCCAGACAAAAATAATAAGTAGTATAAAATACACAACATAAGTATTTGAGGAAAAGTAATATGATTGAAGAGGACTTGCTCCTCTCAACAATAGATACTAGAGAACCCTCGTTGTGTCCTCTAGGCATTAAGAGACTAGATGACCTCCTTGGAGGAGGAGTACCCTGCGGCTCTACGATTCTTGTAGAAGGCCCGCCTGGAAGCGGTAAGACTAGCTTTGCGGCTAAGTTTATCTACGAGGGAGCACGTAGGGGTGAAAAAGGTGTTTATGTAAGCTTTGTGGAGGGTAAGTACTCGTTTTATTCTTTTATGAAAAGCTTGGGAATGGACTTCTACGATCTTGAGAGAAAGGGACTTGTAACGTTTATAGAAGCTATACCATTACACAATGAGGAGGCTGCTAGACTAATAATTGAGCGAGTACTTATGATGGCTCTTGAGGAAGGTGTAAAACGGGTCGTTATTGATAGTGTTACCGTTCTCATTCAGACTTTTGGACTAGAGAAGGCAAGAGAGTTGCTAACGACTACATTGTTGAGGGAGCTTAAGCGAGCTGGAGTTACTACTCTACTAATATCCGAGAAGCCTAGAAGCTATACCGAGTCTGAGGTAAGTGTAGAAGAGTATATTGCAGATACTGTTATAGAGTTGAACTATAGGCTTGAATATGGTAAGATAGTTAGATATATGCGTATATTGAAGGTGCGTGGAGTCAGTATACCGTTATCGGAGATAACCTTTACTCTAAGAAAAGATGTCGTTATAGACCTAGCCGTGCCGATAGTCCCCCACGAGATACCTGCAATAGATACTTCAACTATATATAAGACTGATATAGGAGAAATAGATAAATTATTAACAGGTATCCCACGTGGTTCGCAGACTCTTATAATAACTGAGCCTGGAATAAATAGTTTAGACTTGCTTCTTGTCCCACTAATACCGCTGGTAGCACGTTATGGAGGACCAGCTATAATTAGGAGCTATGTGAGAGCCCCTGAGGAAATAAAGCGTGTTATTACTCAAACAGCTAGACGCCTGGGATTAAACATTGAACAAATATTAGACGAAATAGTTATAAGTGCTATTAACCCAGTTAGCCAAAGCCTACATGAAATAGCTGCAGAAAACGCTAGAATAGATAGTACAGTTAAACCAAGGTTTGTAGCAATACATAGTTTAAATACATTATTAGAGCTATACCCTAATATTAACGTATACTTAGGCTCGCATCTAAATAATGTATTACTGAGACGAAAACACGGTATAACAGGATTCTATACATTCTCTGCTAATCCTAAAATCAAGGATATCCCAGGGATAGACATTTATGATATAGTAGCACTGGTTAGAACCACTAAAAACGAAGAAGAATACGAAATAGAAGTTCTAAGGCATCCCTTATACGCGTTCCCTAAGAGAACCATTGTCAAAAGAGGCTTATTTAAACCCAAAGGTGTATAACCATGTCTCTTCCCAACTTCAATATCAGTAATAGAATACTCGAAAAAATAGTTGAAGAAATTTCAAGGAAGCTTGAAGTAATGCCAGGACTTTCAGCAATACTCGACGTATACTCTATGAGAACTTATCGTAAAAGGTTCGCGGAGCTATTTGTAAAAGAACCTGTGAAGGCTTATAGGATAATGGAGAAAGTCTTTGCAAATGATAAGGCTAGTATAAACTTCGTGTTAACGTACCTATTGAGAACCTTTACTCGCAATGATGAACTAATAAATAAGATCATAGAAGAGCTTTCAAAGGGGAATGACGAGTTATTAAAGAAGATCCTTCAAGGAGCAGCTGGCTAGTTTTATTTTTCCTAAAAACTCTTCTTTCAAATGGTGTATGGCGTCTTATGAAATTGTATGCGGATTGTATTCCATGTATAGTTTATGTTAGATATAATGAGATCGAAAACATTGTGAAAGCAGAAAAGAGTGTTGTGTATCTAGGGTATGTGCTTAGAGAGTTTTCCAACCATATACTTGGTGGTGAGACTAATGTTACTAGAGTTGCTACAAACCTCTTCCGACTAGTTAAAAGGCTTACTGGACTCGAAGATCCTTACCGTGATCTCAAGCATAGAGCAAATATTGATGGATTGAAAGTATACAAGGAGGTAAAGAGGCTACTGAACACTATCGCTAACAATAGAGAGAGACTGGAGCTCGCAGTAAAGGCTAGCCTACTGGGAAATGCTCTTGATCTTGGTATTGCAGGCTATACCCCACCCAGCCTAAGCGAACTAGTAGAGGCTCTCCACTCATTAGATGTGAGGGGATTAGAGAATATTAACATCTTAGAGAAAGTTGATTCCAAAAACATATTGTACTTATTAGATAACGCGGGTGAAGCAGCTCTAGACCGTTTACTCGCAGAGGAGCTACGTAGACGCGGCGCAATAGTGGTAGGCGTAGTAAAGACTGGCTCTTTTCAAAACGATGTAACA
>JALUDQ010000171.1 GCA_027043985.1 Desulfurococcales archaeon | reverse complement strand
CAAGACAGTTAACACAATAGTAGCTGTTGGTACTGGTATGAACACCCATAAGGGAGGCTCAGTAGCACCCATTAGGTAAGCGTTGAGGGTATCCGAGAATGTGAGGCTCTGTGCAATATACATGTATATTTTTTCTCCGAGAAATACTGAGAATGCTGAGAATATACCGCTCATTATATTGTATGCGAAGTAGAATACTATGGATAATACTACTGCAACGCCTACTCTCCTCGAAGATAATGCGAAGAGTAAAGAGACGATCCCTAGGAAAAACGTGAACAACACGCGTCCCCCGAATACTGCTAGAAACCCTACGATATCGCTAGCCACTATCTTTGAAAGAAACACTGAGGCTGCCAGGAGTGGTAAACCAATTATTATTAGGATTGGTAGTAGGATACGTGTAAACAATAGTATTAGCAGTATTTTTAGCCTTGATATAGGATATGATAGATATAACTGCATAATATTATTTGAGATTAATGATGCTACTCCAGCACTACACCTGATAGCAATGTAAACTAATGCTATAAATAAGGGTACACTAGTAGCAGTTGAGGCGAGCTGAATGGAACTTGCAACAGGTATTATTAAAGCATTGAACCCACCCAATACAACGGCTATTCCGAGCAATATGTCGTAGACTGGTGGTTTCAATATATCCTCTATATCCATTAATAGTAATGGATAACTCTTAGCCATAAACTTCACCCAGCTCTAGGCCGCTGGTATTGTTGTAGGAAGCGGCGGAGAAACTCCTCAATAGAAGCTTCGAGGCTTTCAACGCCATAGATGCGTAAGTTATATTTATCTATTAGTTCGCCGATAATCTTATAGACGAATCCCGGCTTATCTGTATGAACTATTATTTCGGCACCTCTTATCTCGACCTCACTAAAATACTCTCTAAGCCTCCTAGCAACATCCTCTAAGTTATCCGCTCTAATCCTTACAACACTAACCTTTAAAGCCCCCATAATGTCAGCTGGTGTACCCTGGAAAACCAAACGTCCAAAATGTATTAATGCTAGCCTACTAACAATTCTCGACAATTCAGGCAATATGTGGGAAGACACGAGTATAGATATACCATGATCTCGACTCAACTCAGCGAGCAAGCCTAAAACCTCACTCCTACCAAGAGGATCCAAATTACTCGTAGGCTCATCGGCAATCAATAACTGTGGCTCATGTATAAGAGCGTGTGCTATAGCTAAACGCTGCCTCTGCCCAGCACTCAACGACTTCACGGAAGCATTTTTCCTCTCAACTAGTCCTACAATACGTAGAACCTCGTTCACCCTATCAAGACTAACACCATGTATTTTAGCAGCATACTCGAGTAGCTTCTCAACACTCAAGGCTTCCGGGAATGAGGGTTTCTCAAAAATAACCCCAACATTCTCGCGGGCACTTGCATCATAGAAAGGGTCACGGCCAAATAAGCTAACTTCTCCACGGTCTCTTCTCAAAATACCAAGACATAATCTTATGGTAGTTGTCTTTCCAGCACCATTGGGGCCAACAAGTCCTAAAACCTCTCCCTCGCCTACCGTTAGATCAAGACCGTTAACAGCAATAATGTTGCCAAAACGCTTCACAAGTCTCCGAGCTACGAGGAGTGGCACCCAAACACCTATGCCCCAATCTTAAAACAAGATATAAAAATTCTACCATTAAAGACAGTGGTAACAAATATGTGCAGTTTAACTAATGAGTATATACGGGAACGTGATTATTGTTCAACTATTTCATAGAACACTATGTTTCCTTTTCTCTTAAACGTACATATTTTGCTAAAAATACATTTATCACACGGACACTCTAGCTTAACTCTTCTAATCTTTCCCTGCGCCAATAGCAGTCCTATTACTTTTTCAACTGTTTCTCTTGGTACATCTAATTTTCTCGCTATAAGATCTGGCGTAAAGACCCTCATCTTCCTTATTTCTTCCAGTATCATTATCAACGTATTGCTCATGTCTCTTGGTCCTCTCATATAATGCTTAGTATACCGTATATTATTATAGAAACTATTGTTGCCACTACTATCATGTATATTACAGCTAATACCGTTAGCTTAGCGTTCTTAAGCTCCTGGTACATTACCGCTATTGTTGCAAGACACGGTACGTAGAGCATCATGTATACGAGTATTGCTAGAGCTTGACCAGGAGATAAGCCCAGCGATAAGAGGGCTTCTCTAGGACTATCTACTCCTTGAAGCAGTGTTATCGATTCAACTAGAGCTTCCTTAGCTATAAAGCCGTGGATTAACGCGAAACCTATCCTCCAAGCAGTATCAGATGTTAGACCGTATAGGATCTGTAGTATTGGACCAATACTGTGTCCTAGTATTGCACCATAGCTTTCTACGGGGTCTTCTACTACTCCACTGGGTCCATAGGAGAGGAGCATCCATGTTATAATGCTAAGCAAGAATATTATTACTCCCGCCTTCTTCAAGAAGTGTTTGCTATAGTCCCAGGTAATCCACCATATAACCTTACCATTGGGCTTATGGAGTGGAGGGATCTCTATCAAGAATTCGGGTGATTCTCTTCTCTTAAATAATATCCTCCTAGCCAATAAGGCTGTTATGAGGTATACTATTATTCCTAAAATATAGACACCAAGTATAACTGCTGCTTGAACTACTGGTGACTTAAAGAAGGCTCCAACAAAGGCCAATAATACCACTAGTCTTGCTTGACACGGAATAAAGGGTACTCCCAAGATTATCTCTACTCTCTCCTCTTCCTCTGTAGCTGTTCTACTAGCAAGTACGCCTGGAACATTACAGCCCAAGCTAATAATCATTGGAAATATGGCTCTACCCGATAATCCGAATCTAGCAAAGAAGCGGTGAAAGGCTATAGCCATTCTCGGGGCTAGCCCGGAATCCTCTAGTATTGCTATAAACAAGGATATCAATATTATTAATGGCAGGAAGGATAAGACGCTTCCAACACCAGGTATTATACCATCAGAGACCAAGCTGATAAGCCATTCCGGAGAGCCAGCACCGGCTAGATATGAAGCACTAGTACTTGACAACCAGTTGAATAGTTTCTCAAGTAGTCCGCTGAAGCTGAACTCCTCTATAGCTGAAGCTATGTCTCCGTAGCCTAGCATTTCGAAAACAGTGTTTAATGGGAATCCAGTGTTTATTGCAAAGGCGAAGAAGAATACAAGAAATAATAAGCCGAGGCTTACAAGGGGTCCTATAATGGGGTGCTGGAATAATTGTTCAGTGGCTTTCTCTATTACTCGTTTTTGCTCGGTTCGAACAATTACCTCATGCATTAACTTGTCGGCATAGTCGAAGCGAGTCATTATTGCAAGATCTTCAGGTGTTCTACCACTATTCTTTGTAAATATTTCTCTTAGTTCTCGGGCTTTCTCAATGATTTCTTTCTTGCCAGCTTTTTCTAAGAGCTCCTCTAGTCTCTGGTCTCCCTCAAGTAGTCTTAATGCAACCCATCTCGGATTATAGTTTTCTAATACTTTGCTTTTAGCTATCAGTAGTTCTAGTTCTCTTATATAGGGTTCAAGTCCATTATAATCTATTCTTAATGGTTCCTTTCTCCCCTTTCTTCCCTCAGCTACTTCTATTATAGTGTCTAATAGCTCTCTTATACCAAGTCCTTGGACAGCTGATGTTGCTATGACTGGTACTCCTAGTTTGGCTTCAAGTTTATCTACGTGGATATGTATTCCGAGGCTATGTGCTTGATCGGTTTTCGTTAATGCTATAACTACTCTTGGGGTGAGTTCAAGTATTTGTAGTGCTAGGTAAATAGTTCTCTCGGGAGCCGTAGAGTCTACTAGAACTAATACTACGTCTGCTTCTCCACCAACAATATATTCTCTTGCAACGATTTCATCGATACTAGATGCTGTTATACCATATGTTCCCGGCAAGTCAACGAAGCATATCTTTTTACCACGGTGGACTCGTTCACCAGTTTTCAGTTCGACTGTTACTCCAGGCCAGTTGGCTACGTGAGCTGTCTCCCCCGTTAGCACGTTAAATAATGTTGATTTTCCTACGTTGGGGTTTCCAGCAACAGCTACAACTATATCACATCCCTGCTCTTTTAGTCCTAGTTTGCTCCAGTTGGTCATCTCGTTCACCTAGTAAACCTTTTCATCTAATAATATTTAGATACGTCTAAATCTTTATAACCTCTACTATCACCTATACTGCTTGGAGCCGAAATACGGAGAGTATAGAGGTGTCCTAGCCCTTGGGCTATACGAGTGCTAGAGTAAAACACGAGGATAAGGTAACTGCAACTATAGAAGACTACTTGGTAACCATATATAGGCTTGAAGAAGCCTTTGGTATTGCTCGAACAACAGTTATTGCTAGAGAACTAGGAGTAAAACCTGGAACGGTATCAAAAGTTGTTGGAAGACTTGAAGCTAAGGGACTCGTAGAACGGACAAAATATTATGGTGTAACGTTAACCGAAAAGGGACGGAAGATAGCTGAACGCATTATATGGAAACACCGTGTGCTCGAGAGATTCCTTTACGATTATGTGGGCTTGGACCCATTGAAGGCGCACGAGTATGCTCATATGATGGAGCATTTACCGGACGAAATAGTTAAGAAAATATATGATAAACTTGGCAGACCCGCTACGTGTCCTCTAGGAAACCCTATTCCCGGTGCAGAAATACCAGATGAGTTGAGGGTTGCAGTTCCTTTGATAAAAGCGGATCCCGGTGCATGTATAAAGATAGTACGTATAGCTGGAGTTCTCCGCGAGGGACTAAAACACATAATTGACCTGGGCTTAATGATAGGTGTTACTGCAAGGATAGTCTATGTAAGCAATAGCCATGTAGTCTTAAAACCCATATCAGCTTCAAAGTGCATGGAAATACCCTACGAGTATGCCCGAATGGTCTACGTAGTCGTAGATGAAGATAACTGTTAGAAAAGTCTCCGAGGTGTATACACGTGGCTACGAGAACGGTTAGACTAGTCTTCCTACCACCGGGTACACGGGCAAGAGTTGTAAATATTGATACGGGTTGTAGGCTTCGGACACGCTTGATGCAGATGGGTATAACTCCGGGCGCAGTATTAGAAGTAGTAGATAATACTCGTGGTCCGATAATTGTACGTGTAAGGGGAGTTACTATAGCATTAGGTAGGGGTATGGCTAGCCGAATCCTAGTAGAACCCTTCTAATACTCACAGTTATAGTCTGGAATCACTATTTGTACATCAAGCTTAAAACCCGTGTAAGTCTTTCAACATTATCTGAGGGGGAGAGTCTAGGAGATGTCGTTTAAGACAAAACTCTACACGTCTATGGCTCTAACACTAGCATTATTCGTAGCTATAACGAGCCTGGTCCTCGCTTTAATCTTAACATTACTTAACTTAGACTTAGTATTCATCATAGGGCTTGTAGTGGCACTTAATCTCTTTGAATGGATGGTAGCACCATACTTCATAGACGCTATATATCATGTGCGACCATTACGGAGAGCAGAGTATCCGTGGCTACACGAAATAGTTGAGCGCTTATCAAAGCGTATGGGTGTTAAGAAGCCTAAGCTCATGTTAGCCCAGATAAGTGTACCCAACGCCTTCGCTTATGGTTCACCCCTAACTGGGCCGAGAGTAGCGGTTACCAAAGGGCTTGTCGAGAACCTTGATAGAGACGAAATAGAAGCTGTACTAGGCCACGAGCTAGGGCATCTCAAACACCATGACGTTGGTGTAATGATGTTTCTCTCACTGATACCGTCAATGTTCTTCCTTATAGCAAGATACGCTATGTTTGCAACCTTCCTTGGAGGCGATAGCAGGGATCGTGGTGGCGGGATAGCCGCTCTCGCTCTCGTAGCTCTCATAAGCTATCTAGTATACTTCGTACTAATACTATTATTATTAAGGCATAGTAGGCTAAGAGAGTACTTCGCCGACTATGAGTCGTCGATAAACGTCCCACTCGGAGCAAGGAAACTAGCGGCAGCACTCGCTAGAATCTCTGTTGTAACGGGTAGTCTTGGTAGGAGGGTTGAAAGAGAGATAGCTAAGGCTGCAGCCTTTAAAGCACTCCTAATAGCCGACCCCGAGGAATATCATGTTAAAGCGTTCTCATATACTCGTAGCTGGGAGCAAGACTATCAGTTGGCATTGAAGATAGCGAGTGAGAGGAGAAGATCATTCTCGTGGTTTTCAACGCATCCGCCACTACATGAGAGGCTGAGAAGGCTCATAGAGCTCGATAGGGAGCTGTCTAGGCGGCCAGAATATTATAATGGATAAGTTATTTAAGGTTACCTAGGTAGTCTTAGCGTGGGAACTAGGTTTGGATTACACAAAAATCTTTGAGCTTAAACCGTTTGAATTGAAAGACTATATAGTTGTATCCGGTTTTCCCGGAATGGCTCTCGTCGGCAAGGTTTCAGTAGACTTCCTAATAGATTCTCTAAAAGGTGAGCCAGTAGCAGAAATTTATAGTTATGGTTCTCCCTCCTACATAATGGTTGATAACGGGTTGGGAGAGCTACCAGTAGCGGAGCTCTACATTGTAAAAGATAGAAAACTAGCTATTCTAACCGGGAACTATCAGCCTCTTACAAGTGAGCTACAACACGAGTTCTCTGATAAAATCGTAGAACTATTTGCATCCAAGGGAGTCAAAAAGATATTGACAACAGCAGCCTATGTAGCAGAGAGTGTTGGAGAACAGAGGAAAGTATACATTGCGGCAAACGATGAAGGAATATTGAAGGAACTTGTAGAACTAGGGGGTACACCAATGGTTGAGGGAGGAGTTACAGGATTAAACGGCTTAGTTGTTGGATGGGCTGGAGTCTATGGTATACCGGCAGCATGCATGATGGGAGAAACTGTTTCAGCATATGCCGAGGCAACGATAGCAGATTATAGGGCTGCTAAGGCTGTATTAGAATTACTTGTAAAGTACTTGGGGATCAAGGGCTTGGATTTATCCGAACTAGATGCAAAAGCTAAGGAGATAGAAGAAGAAGCTAAGAAGATTAGAGAAGAGCTTGTAAAGAAGATGCTAAGTTTCACCGAGAAGGCTGGTAGGCCTACAACATACTTGTAGACTAGAGCTAAGAGGTTTCTTAAGAAATCATATACAGTAGGGGGGCATCCAATTATTATCTAAGGCTACTTGTACTTTCACTCTATCGCCATCAACTAGGTTGAAGACTTCTCGTAGATTCTTATCGGATATAAGCTCTACTACATCTCTCTTATACACGGTTTTTTCTGGTCTAATAACGTAGACTTTCAAGCATTTCAAGTAGGCTGGCCACACACAAACTCTCCCATAGCCTTCTAGGGGAGGATCTATGAGTATTGCTTTATCTTTCCTTAAGCATTTCTCGGCTATAGTAACGCTATTATCATCTAGCCTAATATTTAGTGTACCTGGATAAGGCCTAATCCCTAGTACTCGGTGAAAGTTCCTGGCATAGAGGTTCACATAGAATTCCCCCTCGCCGAGGCCAGAGAATACTTTACCGGCTAGTTCTATGTAGCTCCCACACTCGTTAGCCAATGGTTAACCCTCCTAAAGACTCTCTCTCCCGAATACTGGTATCAGACATATAACTAGTTTACGATATAGGGTCTCCACTATCTATTTATTGATAATGGGAGTTAGACTTCTTAACTGTCTCCCCTGTTCACCGATTGGCTTATATCTTGCTATACTAGTTGTATAAGGTGTAGTTAGGTTTTGATATATAAAAAACAGTATTAACTACTCTAAAAGGAACCCACTATGTGTTGGTGATAACGGGGTTTGAAGACTGTATCGATATCTCACGGTGATGTAGACGGGGTGGTTTCGGCAGCATTGATTGTAAGGTATACCAATAATGTTGCGGTAAGACTGTCAGCTACTTCTGCTCTACCAAAAGTTATACGTAGCGCTATGTATGATATAATAATGCGTGGTGCTAATACTATAATTATAAGCGACTTAAATCCTAGTCCAGGGAATATAGAAAGTATAGTTGACATGTTATCCCAGTACGTGAAAGCAGGGGTAAAAGTAGTATGGCTTGATCATCATGAATGGATCGATGAAGCTGTGAACGCTGTTAAAGAAATTGGCGTAGAGTTAATGATAGATACTGAGCGAGTTGCAGCTGAAGTAGTATACAAGTACTTAGAAAAGATGACAACAGAAATACGCGGGGACAGGATAGCACACGCACTAATAAGCCTCGCTATAGATGATGACCGATTCCTAAACCGTAATCCTCTCGCAATAAAGTGGAGACGACTTCTAAGATGGTATAATTGGGAGTTTCGTAGAAAAACTGTTAGAGCCTTTGCTAGCGGGGAACTATGGCCTCATTGGGCTCAGAAAGCCTATGAAGAAATAGAAAGAGAATATTATATCTTGATAAGAAAGGCTCTCGAGGACATGAAGGTTATTGAAGTAAAAGGCTACAAGGTCGTCGTAATACCACCTATTTCTGATAAAATACATCCTGGAGACCTACAGTTAGAGTTGTCTCGTAGGGGAATTGATGCAGACTTGTTTGTAATAATGTATAGTAAGGGTGTAAGTTTTCGAAGCAGCCAGATAAACGTAGCTGATCTAGCAAAGTCTATGGGAGGCGGGGGACACATATATTCAGCTGGAGCACCACTCTCCCACGGGAACGTGGAGCTAGTATTAGATTCTATTAAGAGATACCTAGCTGAGAATCCTTAGATAATGTTCGAGACTACTAGTTGTAGCAAAGTATAATCTTTCTCCACGAATTCTTAGAAGCTTCAACCATTTCTTATCCCGATACCTCTTATCAGCTAGGATGAAGACGGCGTAGTCTCCATCCCTTCTAATAGCTCTTCCAACAGCTTGTCTTACGATTACTCCAGCAATCATCATGAGAGCTCGGAAATAGCTTACTCCTAGTCGATGAGCGAGAATACTTACGCGCTCACGCACATAGTCATCTGGTTGAGGATAGGGTACTCCAGCTACAATAACATAGTCTATTAAACTAGAACCATCATTACCAACGAATTCTACTCCTTCACTAAGCTTACCTGAAGCTACAGCCAATATAATGCTATGTTTTTTCTCCAATACGTATCTTCTAGCATCTTCAAGAACACTATCACGTTTCTCAACAAACAATGGTAGACCGCCTAAGTGTTTTGACAAAGCATCAGCCTCATTATAGCTTGTCGCTATAACAAGTACGCTCTTCTTAGAGTAGGCATAAGCTTTCCTTATGATTAGAGCGTACCGAGCAGTCATTTCCGGGCTTCGTTCCTCCCATCTGCTTGTAACATCCCATACGATAATCCAAGCCTTCCTACTATTAGGGAATACTGGACCATATTCACTCTCAACATCTATGTGGTCGTATTCGCCACTAATACCCCATGAAGACCTAATGTACTCCGCGTCTGGTAGAGTCCCACTCATAAGCAAGGAATTCCATGCAGTATTTATTATCTTAGAGAGTAGGCTTGGCTCAACAGGTTTAACTACTAATACCTTACCATATGGGCTAGCGTATCGGTAAACATGGAATCCTGGTTGACGGTAATGGATTATGAAATCATATATCCTCTTAACCCAGTTAGCTTCAACAAGGCCTTCAAGTGAGTGCTTATAGGAAACCTCGCATGCTGCTTCTCCTAAGAGTTCTATTTGGTCTTCACTTATATCTAGTTTTAAATCAACGTGTTCTAATCTATCGTTTTTCGCATCCTCTAATATGTCTATTATTTCATCACGTATCTCCTCTAGTAATCTCACGATAACTGCTTTCTGGTTCTCATCGAGGTATCTCTTAGTTTGCGTTATAGCTTGTTCTAATATTCCGCGTGTAATCTTCTTCTCATACATATCTGGTATTCTATCAATATTGTGGGCTTCGTCCACAATCAATATACTATCTGGTAATATATCGGCTATTGTAGGCTCCCGCACACTAGGATCGAAGACATAGGGATAAGATACTATTACTACGTTAGAATAATCTATACTGGCTCTAAGAGAATAATAGGTACATATGGGAGGTATACTGTTATTCAACCGGGCAATAGCCTTCATAACATTATTGGATCTCAGAAACTCAACTCTAACTCTATCAATACTTATCCTATTCCTTAACGGGCACCTAGTACAATCGATGTCGATGCTTTCAACACCATGTTTACCGGCGTGGAGGGGGCAAGCGTCTTTCTTAGCGATAAGTATTGTATATGTTTTATCTCTAAACCACTTCTTCAAAGAATACAAGTACATGTTCATTTGTGTACGGGTTCTAACACTAACAATAACTCTAAGCCCATGTCTATCAGCTACAGTAAGAGCTGCATATAACGCCATTAATGTTTTACCGCTACCAGTTGGACTATCAAGAAACACCTTCTTACCCGATTCAAGGCTATTTATTATCCTCTCAACTACTGGTCTCTGATAATGTCTCCAC
>JALUDQ010000170.1 GCA_027043985.1 Desulfurococcales archaeon | reverse complement strand
GTGTACTTTTTCAGCAAAGGCTATTGCCTTGAAGAGCCGTGCTACGTTTGGATAACCTTCTCTCTCAGCTATTTCGGCGAAAACAAGGTACCTCATATGTGCCATTGATTCTCCTCCAAATGCTGAGGCTAGAGCATCTAGTGTCATAGGCCTAGGCTTAGCCATACTACCACACGTTATAACACTGTTTATCGCGGTATAATAGTTTTATTAAAAATAATCGTTTTTAAAATATAAATCTAATGTTTTATGTTAAAAGCAAAGCATTATTACATAAAACTGGTAATTCTAATATATTTTAGCGTGTATAGTATGAGCTAAGCCATAGCGTGGTATAAATGTCTGATAAGGAGAAATCTAAGACTAAATTCGGCGTATACGTGCCAGACGAACTATTAAGAGACCTCGAACTATGTATGAAGACTACTGGTATTAAGAGCAAATCTAAGCTCATACAAGAAGCCCTACGTCTATTTATAGCAGAACACCGTTGGAAACTTGCAGGCAAAGCTGTTGGCATTATAGGTGTTGTGTACAACCATGATGTAGGTCATGTTGATGAGGAACTAACTGATTTACAGCATGAGTTCCTAGATGTAATAGTATCTACTGTTCACGTACACTTAGATAAGGAAAAGTGTATGCTAGCAATAATAGTTAGAGGCGATACGAGTAGAATAAAGAACTTGTTAAACGAGGTAATGAAGCTGAGAGGGGTCCTCATAGCCCGCCCATTACTCCTAGAGACACATTAGTAGAGAAAACACCTTTTGGCTGTATATTAGGTTCGAACTCTATATTCATTACCATAAATCTTAATAGTATAGTTTAACATTGTTTATCTCCAGGAGTATGCAACAAGTCTCCTTCTAAATCATGTATTTTGGTGAATAATATATGATGGCTAAGAACCCCCTAGACCTACAGTCTAAGAAGTTTAGTAAAGAAGAGCTAGCTGAAGCACTAAGATATGCGATAATAGCCGAGCTAGATGCAATAAATCTTTACCTACAGTTTGCTCGTGCAATAGAGGATGAACGCTTCCGCAAGGTATTTGAGGATATAGCTAAAGAAGAGAAAACACATGTTGGAGAATTCCTCGCATTACTCAAGACAATAGACTCTGAGCAAGTAGAGGAACTCGTTAGCGGTAAGAAAGAAGTAGAAGAACTAACTGGTATCTCCAATATTCCGGATCCCCCCTCAGAAAACAATAATAATTCAGCTGAGCAAGCTCCAGAGGTATTTACCCCCGATGAATGGGATTACTTCAAGAAGAGAATAGAGGAAGTAGTGAACGCTAATAGGGTATTAAGAAAATATCTCCCAACATATAATCCCGGCAGAGGAGTTGAAGCAGTAGTCGTAGAAGAAATAGAAGTCGGAGAAACCATCTCCCCTAAAGGACGCAAGCTAGTCCCCTTAGAAGAACTCAGCGTAAAATTCACTATAAGCCAGCACATGATAGACCATGCGAGGAGACGCGGCGAGAAACCGGACTTATCGCCAGCACTCTATGCGGCAGCAGAACTAGGCTTACGCGAAGACAAGTTCCTCTTAGACAAACTATTAGCAGTCAAAGAAGCTCTCACAGCAAAGATATCCGAGTGGTCTCAAGCTGGATCAGCTGTAGACGAGATATCCAAAGCTCTCACAATGTTCACTAAAGAAGGTATACCTGGACCCTACGTACTCTTCTTAAGCCCAGCTAGATATGCGAGACTCGTAGCAGTACACGAGAAAACTGGTGTAATGGAGCTAACAAGACTGAAGAATATCGTTGACGAAGTAGTAGTACTTAAACAATTACCCGACGATACAGCACTACTCGTATCAGCAAACAATTATATGATAGACATAGCAATTGGAGCCGATACCGTGGTAGACTACATAGGCCCAGAAAACGGTAGCCACGTATTCCGCTTATGGGAGACCCTTGCTCTCCGAGTAAAGTATCCCAAAGCAATAATGATCCTAAAACAAGGCTAAAGAGGCAAAGGTCTTGGCAAACTTGCTAGAAGTATCAAAGAAAATGGTTGAAGAAGAAAAGAGATATGCTGAAGAACTAGAAGAAGTAGCCAATAAGATAAAGCACCCAGTACTAGAAGCATTATTGAAAAGCATAGCATCAGACTCGAGAAAACATAGCATAATGTACGAAGCAGTAGTACGTCTACTAACAGAAACACAGCCTGCACTATCAGAAAAAGAACTAGAGACAATATCAAAAGCAGTTAAAAAACACATAGAAACCGAAGCAAAAATGATAGAGCTAACAAGAAAACTACTAGGAGAAACCAAGGATCCAAAAATCAAGCTAATAATAGCGGCAATACACGAGGACGAAGTAAAACACCACAAAATCCTATTAGACATAGAGAAAAACATCGCAGAAAAAGAGATAGTATCAGAGGAAGAAATCTGGGACTCTCTCTGGAAAGACTCACCATGGCACGGAGGATCCGGAGGCTAAACTCATTCGAGAACAAAATGTTCCTTTTTCTCCTCAACCCTACCTCGCTTTGAGGATTTTAATCCGAGATTAATATGTTTCAGCTATTGATTCGAGAGGTGCCGCCTATGAAGGCATTAAAGAATTTACATGTAGAGGTTCCAGAAATAAAAGTTCACGATAGAATAGAGTTACCCGTTAATGAGACAGCCGTAATAGTCGTCGACATGCAGAACGACTTCGTAAAACCCGGCGGTAAACTAGTTGTTCCAACAGCAAAAGACACTATACCTAGCATAAGGAGATTATTGGAGAAAGCACGGGAAAGAAACGTCCTAATCATATATACGAAGGACACCCATTACAGGAGAGACCCAGAGTTCGAGATATGGGGCGAACACGTAGTAAAGGGTACATGGGGCTGGGAGATCGTTGATGAGCTAAAGCCATCGGAAAACGATATAGTAGTTGAGAAAACACGATACGACGGATTCTATGGAACCCCTATAGATGATTTACTAAGAGTATATGGTATAAGGTACGTCGTAATAGTGGGTACTGTAGCAA
>JALUDQ010000169.1 GCA_027043985.1 Desulfurococcales archaeon | reverse complement strand
ATCCAACCCAGTACACCTTTGAGATATGGTATAATGCTGGCAATACTCAGAGAGAGAAAATAGCAACACTACTATCAGAAAGCTGGGGTAGACTCGGATTCAAGACATCAACTAGATCACTAGAATGGCCAGTATACCTAAGCAAAGTCGAGAACGGAGAATTTGATGTATACATTATCGGATGGGCACCAGACTACTTAGATCCAGACAACTATGTTGGACCACTATTCTACGGAGGAACAAAGTTCAAGGAGGTAAACGTTGTTGAAGTACAATCGCCAGGCGATGTAGGGAAATATGTTAAGAACGCAGTAGTATTTGATACAGAGAAATACTATGTAGTAGTGGGCGAGAAGGGAACTGGTGCAAGTGTATCAGTAAGTGGTAAACCATTCATAGTTGTATCATATGTAGTAGATGAAAATAAGACAAAGCCCATAGAAAACTCAACAGGCTTCGTCGACATAGATCCAGCATTCTATAGGAACACTACTGTAGACGCATTAGCAATTGCTGGAAGAAGAGAAGCTAATCCAGAGATAAGAGAGGCAATATACAATGCATTATTCCAGGCATCAAATAGAGAAGTCCCCATAATACTAATAGGACAATACGTATTAGTAAGACCATACTGGAACTGGCTACATGGTAGATACTATCACCCAACACTAGCAGAAAGATACGATCTACTATGGGAGGATCCAAACGCTCCAACAGTAAACACTGGTATTAAGGACTACGTAAACGATCCAAACACATATGTTGTAGCAACAATAGGATGGCCGGATACCTTTGACCCAGCTTTCAACTACGAGACCTTTGGATGGGCTATATTCCACAACATAGGTGATACACTGGTAACCTATTGGAAGGAGGAGACAAAAGAAGTCTCACCAGACCTAGCAGTCGCCTGGGTACATAATAAGGATGCAACCGAATGGTACTTCGTTATAAGAGGAGGAGTAAAAGCCTACGATCCATGGCACAACAAGGTCTACAATATAACTGCATTAGACATGTTATTCACTATATGGAGAGTAGCTAGACTAGAAGGAGATCCCTCATGGATGGTCACAGAGTTCATAGACACCAATAACTCCAAGGTCTATACCGAAGAAGAATTCGATCAAATACTAAAGAATAGCGAACTAATAGCGGAATACAAGGGACAATCAAAAGTAGTTAAATCACTAGACGAGCTACTAGACTTCTTCGGCTACAAGGGCAAGACAGCAGGAGTACTGTACATCAAACTATACTATCCATACGGGCCAATACTAAGCATACTAGCTGATCCATTCTTAATGGTGATACCAGCACAATACCTATTCGACAATGTAGACCAGTTGAAGGGTAAGTACGAGGAAGCCATGAATGCAGCAGAATGGGGTAAGAACCCATCGGCGTGGGCAAAGTATATCGGTAAGGGTGAACAAGAACCAACACACCAGTATCTACACAAATTCCCAGTAGGCACTGGGCCATACTATGTCAAGGAATACGTTGAGGGAAGCCACATAGTATTAGAATACAACCCATACTACTGGAATGCAACTCTATGGGAGAACCTCTACGGATTCAAACCTTAAAACTATAAAACCTTTTTTACCCCTTCAATATAATAGGTTGAAAACTTATAACACTCATCTTAGAACCTCATCTAAACTGAGCCCACGGTGTAGGCTGTGGCAGAGCTAAAGAGGTTCCTTATAAGGAGGCTTATCACATTCATTCCAACACTCATAGGTGTTACTCTTCTTGTATTCATTATAGCTAACCTAATCCCAGCAGACCCAGCTAGAGCTTGGGCTGGAGGAGAGAAAGCTAGCCCCGAAGTAATTGAGAGAATTAGAGAGGAGTATCATTTAAATGACCCATGGTATGTACAGTACGTTTTCCTAATGAAGAAGTTATTTACTAACGATATAGTTAGCCCTAGAACCCACAACAAGATATGGGATGACCTCATCTTCGGTACTAGTCAAGGCGTTGCTGGTGCTGGTACAAAGTACGGTAGGTTCTTCATAACACTGCAATTAACCCTCATGGCCTTCCTATACATAGTCTTCATAGGTATACCCTTAGGAATACTCTCAGCTCTAAAGAAGGATTCCCCACTAGATAGTGCTGTAAGAACTCTTGCTCTCGTAGGTGTTTCAACACCAGTGTTCTGGCTAGGATACTTACTAATCTATATATTCTTTGTAAGATTCCGTGTAATAGAGCTAGCAGGGTTCCCTGAACCTAGTCAACGTATAACTGGTATTATGATCATAGATGCACTCTTACTCGGAGAGAACGATATAGCTATACAAATAATCAATAGACTAGCCCTACCTGCTTTCGTACTTGGCTTCATTGGAATAGGAGTTATAGCTAGAATTACACGAAACTCCTTCCTAGAAACATGGAATGCCGACTACATAGAATTCGGTAAAGCCCGAGGACTACGGAAGTCTAGGCTAATGAGACATGCGTTAAAGAATGCCCTAGTCCCCATAGTAACCGTTCTAGGCTTACAGTTTGGAGGACTTCTAGGCGGAGCACCAATCACTGAGACTGTTTTCGGTATACCGGGTATGGGACGCTACATGGTGGAAGCCATCCGTAATTTCGATTACCCCGCATTAATAGGTGGTGTACTATTATTTGCTCTAATATACATGCTGGCTAACTTGATTGTCGATATAGCATACGCCTTCATAGATCCAAGAGTAAGATACTAGGAGGATTAACTATGAGTGCAGAAGAAGTCTACGAGAAGAAACTACTGGATCATTTAAGCGACTTCTTCCTAAAAGCAATAGTCAAGATTATGGACTCGATAAAACCTGGATGGAGTGTTAGAAACAAGTCAAGAATAGATGAATGGAGATTAATGCTCTACGCATTAAATAGATCGCCTACTGGTATAGTTGGCTTAATACTTGTAGCATCATTTATAATAATAGGTATTTTCGGCCCACTAATCGCCCCCTATAGCTATAGCGATCTACTAGTATTCAAGAACAGTCACTATAGGTTCATACCTCCAG
>JALUDQ010000168.1 GCA_027043985.1 Desulfurococcales archaeon | reverse complement strand
TTCTCATAACTCCAAGCGGGTTACCTAAACATAACTTGAAGCCCGATGATATGGTTGTAGTATACTTTGATGGCAAGTGGACGGGTAAACATAGGCCTTCCATAGAGTATAGGATGCATGCTGAAATCTATAAGAACAATCCCGAGGTTAAGGCAGTAGTGCATGCCCATAGTCCTCTTACACTAATAGTGGGTGAGCAAGGCTTCGACATAGAGCCATACGAGTATGTTGAAGCGTATTATGCTATAGGAGACTGTGTTGGAAGAATAGAAAGACTTCCACCGGGGTCAGTAGAATTAGCAAAACGTGTAGGAGAGGAGGCGAAGAAGTGCCGTGTTCTAATCCTATTAGGGCACGGAGTTATTGCTGCAGCTAAAAACATCTATGAGGCTATAGACGCGTTAGAAGCCCTAGAGGATCTAGCAAAAATAGTACTGTACCGCAAGATATATAGCGTATCAAAATAAGCATATCTAGATATGCTTTTCTAGATACGAATCCTACTATTTTCTCGGGGATAAACACGAGTATCATACCCTTTATCAATAGACATGTAGAACTAGAACTATTAGAGAAAGAGTACAGGAAACCGGGATTCAGCTTAATAATAGTCTATGGTAGAAGGAGAATAGGGAAGACTAGGCTCTTATCAGAATGGATTAAGGATAAAAGAGGAATATACTATATAGCTTCGCAGCTATCATACAAGCAGTTATCAGAAGAATTTTCGACCTTGATAGGAAGAGAACTAGGAATATGGACTCCCAACGATATAGTTGAAGCAATAGCAAGAATAGCCGTAGATAAAAGAAATGATAAAATAGCAGTAGTCTTAGACGAGTTCCAATACATAGTTGAAGCAGACCCCTCAACGGTCTCAAGACTTCAAAAAGCAATAGACACGATTCTCACTAATACAAATATAAAAATAGTTCTCAGCGGTTCAGCTGTATCGTTCTTCGAGAAACAATTACTAGGATACAAGAGCCCATTATTCGGCCGGAGGACAAGTAGCATAAAGTTAAAGCCCATAAGGTTTCCACAAGCCCTAGGATTCTTCAATAAAATGGGCATAGAAGACTCCATTAAGGGATACAGCATACTTGGAGGAACTCCAGCCTACCTAAAATACGCATACAACAAGGAAAACATAGATGAACTACTCTACGAAATCCTATCACCCGGAAGCTATTTGTTAACGGAAGCAGAAGACTTTCTTAGACAAGAGGTAAGAGAGCCTAGAACCTATATGGCTATACTAAAAGCTCTAGCAGACGGATACAACCGGCCATCGGGAATAGCTAGTGTTGTTGGAGTTGATCCTAGAAGCATGAATCACTACATAAGTGTTCTAAGAGAACTAGAAATAATAGCGTACCGTAGACCTTTAGGCTTTAAGAAGAAAAGCAGATTATACTTTACTGACAACTACTTTCACTTCTGGTTCAAGTATATTATAAGGAATAGAGGACTAGTAGAAGCAGGCTACGTTAAAGAAGCAGTAGAAGCCGTAAAAGAAACCCTAGACCAGTATGTCGCAATAGTATTTGAGCTAATAGTAGAGCAAGCAATACCCGAGCTATACCACATGGGAGTACTAAAGACAAAGCCAGTAGAGGTCGGGAAGTGGTGGCATAGAGGACTCGAAATAGACCTAATAGTACGAGACCCCAAGAAATCCACAACATTCATAGAAGTAAAATGGGGCAACCCCTCTATAAATAGTATACGGGGAATACTCAATAAACTAGAGGAAAAGGCTTCACATACAGGACTTGTATCACCTATAAACTACTATGTCGTTATCGCAAAAAGCATTAGAGACTCGGAAGACACTATTATTGAAGTAGATGAAAATAGATATGCAGTAGACTTCACAAAAACAATAGAGAAGCTTAGGAACTAGTAAAACTATATTAAACAGGTTCTAATGGTACAACAATTAATCCCAGTTGTGGATCTCTATACACTTTTATCTTAACTCGATAAGTATTAACAATGTTTTCCGGCGTTATAACCTCCTCAGGAGAACCTAGCGCTACAATCCTACCCTTATCTAGGAGGATAATTTTATCAGAATACTTAGCGGCAATCCATAGCTTGTGAGTAGTTATAATTGTTACAAGTTTTTCCCTTAAAGTAATCTCTCTTAAAAGCTCCATAGACTCTAACTGATACCTTAAATCTAAGTGAGCGGTGGGTTCATCAATTAAGAGAACCTTGGGCTCTTGCACGAGCAATCTAGCTATTAGAACACGTTGGAGCTCACCGCTACTCAACTGGTCTAGTCTACGGTCGGCTAGATGAGATATATCGAGCTTTGATAAAACGTCCTCTATGACTCCTAGATCCTCTTCTCTTTCTATTAATGAGAGTAAGTGGGCATGTGGATAACGGGCAGTTAACAAGTAGTCTAGTACTGTTGCGTTAAACCCCTCACTCACATAAGTAGACGAATAAGCTATCCTCCTAGCTACTTCTCGTGGACTAAGCCTCCATAAATCAACTCCGTCAATGTATACAACTCCTTTCCTAGGTTTTAATAGCCTAGCAATAACCTTCAACAAAGTAGTTTTCCCAGCGCCATTAGGGCCAATAATGCTGGTCAATTCTCCTTCACTAGTCTCAAAAACTATATTCCTTAAAGCTGGAGTGGAATCATAGTAGAATTCTACATCTACTACTCGTAGCTTCACTGCGTACCCCTCATTCTCTTAACCAATAAGTAAGCGAAGAATGGAGCACCGATCATGCTTGTTATTGCTCCTACTGGGATACCACTAATACCAGTAGAATATGATAGTATTCTTGCAATAATATCAGCCAACAATAATACGAGGCCACCTATAACAGCAGATAAAGGAACAACAACCCTGTGATCGCTTCCGACAAGAAACCGGGCTATATGGGGGACAACAAGGCCTACAAACCCGATTATACCAGCTATAGCGACAGTAACACCTGTGAGTAGTGCTGAGAATAGTGCTGAAAGCCTTCTAATATGTCTAGGATTATATCCTAGCTGACTAGCATATTCATCACCGT
>JALUDQ010000167.1 GCA_027043985.1 Desulfurococcales archaeon | reverse complement strand
GCTGGAAGCGGTAAGACAACATACGCAAAAATTCTAGCTAAAAAATACGGCTTACGGTATTTTTCTGCTGGAAGTATTTTTCGTGAGATAGCTAAGAGTAGAGGACTAACACTTGAAGAGCTAAGCAGAATAGCGGAGAAGGATCCTTCAATAGACCTAGAAATAGATAAGAGAACACTAGAAGAAGCAAGTAAAGGCAATGTTGTAGTCGAGGGGCATCTTGTCGCATGGGTTGTAAAGGATATAGCAGATGTGAAAATATATGTTAAAGCTCCCTTACTTGAGAGAGTAAAACGCATAGCTCTACGCGAGAATAGACCTATAGAGGAAGTACTACATGAGACCGTTAATAGGGAGAACAGCCAACGTAAGAGATTCTATGAATACTACGGTATAGATACACGTGACTTAAGCATATTTGATCTAGTAATAGATACATCGAGACTAAGTATAGATGATGTAATAGAACTAATTGAGAACTTCGTGAAAAGAATACTTTCCTCTAGTAAGGAATAGTATTCTGAGTAAAATTTATCTAGCATGAATTCTTAGAGCAAGCAAGGCTGATTAAATAGAAGCCTAGGTGAACCATTATGCCAGCAATCGAAATAGGGAGAATATGCGTAAAAATAGCTGGTAGGGAAGCTGGTAGGAAATGTGTAATAGTAGACATAATTGATGAAAACTTCGTATTAATAACTGGTCCGAAAGAAATAAGTGGAGTAAAAAGACGTAGAGCCAATATAAACCACATAGAACCCCTAGACAAAAAGATAGAAATAAATAAGGGAGCATCAGATAGCGAAGTAATAGAAGCTCTCAAAAATGCGGGACTAATAGAATTTATGAAGGAGCCAGTAAAACCCGAGATAAAACCAATATAGAGAACTCTAACAGTTGGATTCTTTTAACTTTTAAGAATAATCCAAGAAAATCACTTTATATTCAAGTAATACCATATAATCTATAGAAAACAAATACGGTGTAACTCCAATGGAGTATAAGAACGGCTTAGATTTTATCAAGAAACTAGATGAATACGGCGATGTGAAGGCTAACTGGATAGTAAAAGTAGAAGAAGAGACAAACCCTAATTACGGGAGCTTCCCCTGGAAACGTGAGATAAAAGAACATATCCGAAACGGAGTAATAAACCTGGACAAACCGCCAGGACCAACAAGTCACGAAGTAGTAGCCTGGATAAAACGGATGCTAGGGTTAAACAAGGCCGGACATGGGGGTACCCTAGAACCCCACGTGTAAAACACGTGGGGTGGGGAGACCCCAAGGTAACCGGCGTTCTACCAGTAGCCCTGGAAAACGCCACAAAAGTTATCGGAAACATAGTGCATTCCGGCAAGGAATACGTATGCGTAATGCAGCTCCATAGTGAAGTGTCTGAAGACAAGTTAAGAAAAGTTCTCAACGAATTCGTTGGCAAAATATATCAGAAACCGCCATTAAGATCGAGCGTAAAGCGGACCATACGTGTAAAAACGATATACTATATAGAATTGTTAGAGTACACAGGAAAATACGCATTGTTGAGAATAGGCTGTGAAGCCGGAACATATATGAGAAAACTATGCCATGATGTAGGCGAGGTTCTGGGAGTAGGAGCACACATGAGGGAATTAAGGAGAACACGTACTGGTCCTTTCAAAGAAGATGAGACACTAGTCACTATGCAGCAGCTATCTGAAGCTATTTATGAATGGCGTAGTAGTGGGAGTGAAAAATTGCTTAGAAAAACTATTCTTCCAATGGAATATATTGTAAGCCATATGTCTAAGATCATTATACGTGACTCAGCCGTAGACTCGATAGCACATGGAGCAGATCTAGCAGTACCTGGTATAGTTATGTTGCACGATAATATAAGGAGGGGAGACAAGGTTGCATTAATGACTCTAAAAGGAGAACTAGTAGCATTAGGGAAAGCATTAATGAGTAGCAAGGAGATAGGGGAAGTATCAAAAGGCATAGCCGTTAAGACAATAAGAGTGGTAATGCCTCCAGGCGTTTATCCGAAAAAATGGAAAACTAGGTCAAAACAATAATGTCAAACCACTATTACTCAAAAAAGCCGAGTACACCTAGAAGGAGAACAGTTATATCAGATGTGATACGAGGAATACCAATAGAATTAATCACGGAACCCGGAGTGTTTTCACCCAAAAGAATAGACCCTGGCACAAGACTCCTAATAGAGAACCTAGACATACCCGAAAAGGGAACAGCACTAGATATGGGTTGCGGTTACGGCGTAATAGGGATAATCTTAGCGAAAATAAACCCCGCACTAAAAGTGTACCTTATAGACATTAATAAGCGGGCAATAGAATTAGCGAAAATCAATGCAAAGATAAATAAAGTACAAGATAGAGTGATAGTCCTCCAAGGAAACCT
Organism: Desulfurococcales archaeon; assembly: GCA_027043985.1. GTDB lineage: Archaea > Thermoproteota > Thermoprotei_A > Sulfolobales > WANQ01 > JALWGO01. The sequence goes on along the minus strand of JALUDQ010000167.1, from coordinate 8,201 downwards.
ATACGAACCAGTAAGAGATAAAAAATTCAATCTAATAGCATCAAATCCCCCCATATCAGCAGGATTAAAAATAGTTGAAAAAATAGTTGAAGAAGCAAAAAACCATCTAGTAGAAAAAGGCATAATAGAAATAGTCTTAAGAAAAGGAGTAAACACTATATCATCGCTAATGGAAAAAACATATGGTAACGTTGAAATAGTAGCACGTAAATCCGGCTACAAAGTACTGAAAAGCATTAAATATTAAATCCCACGGAAACAACAAAAAGAACCCGGACTAAGTGCCGGGGTGCCCGAGCGGACCAAGGGGCTGGCCTTGAGAGCCAGTGCCCCGAGCGGGGCGCGCGGGTTCGAATCCCGCCCCCGGCGCTACTCTTCTTGCCACCTTTCTTCTATGGAAACATGTATCACTTCTAATAGCTAATTAAATTCATCGTATTCGGAAAATAAGATACTCACGTGATTTGTCATTATATTAGGAATTCTAACTTTATACTTAGAAATATCCATTAAACTAGATTAGATAATCTTGATAGAAAAGTTTTTAATATTAGCTTTTTACATATATATCTCGAAGATTTGAGTACGAGGTTTTAGAAAAATGCCCGGTCAAATACCCTTAATAGGTGAAAAATTCCCTGAAATGACCGTAATGACAACACATGGTCCTAAGAAACTACCAGACGACTACAAGGGCAAATGGTTCGTACTATTTAGCCATCCAGCAGACTTTACTCCAGTATGTACAACAGAGTTCGTGGCTTTTGCCAAGAGATACGAGGACTTTAAGAAACTAAATACAGAGCTAATAGGCTTAAGCGTAGACAGTACGTTCAGCCATATTAAGTGGATTGAGTGGATTAAAGAAAAACTAGGCGTTGAAATACCGTTCCCAGTAATAGGTGACCCGCAAGGAAATGTAGCACGTAAACTAGGCATGCTTCATGCTGAGTCAGCTACACACACAGTGAGAGCAGTCTTTATAGTTGACGACAAGGGAATCATAAGAACAATATTGTACTATCCATTAAACGTTGGAAGACTAATAGACGAAATCCTGAGAGCTGTTAAGGCATTACAATTATCTGACAAGTATGGTAGAGCTATACCAGCTAACTGGCCCAACAACGAGATAATAGGTGAGGCAGTAATAGTTCCACCAGCAGCTACAATATCTGAGGCTGAAGAACGCTTGAAGAAATACAAGTGCTATGACTGGTGGTTCTGCTACGAAGAAGTGGTGCCGAAAGAAGACATAGAACAAGTAAGAAAGTTCTTAGAAAGGGCTTCGAAGCCAGCAAAGTAATTATTCTTAACTCTCTTTTTATAAAAATACATTTTTAGCTAAGCATTATTATTTAAACTCAGCTATAACTATATAATTCAACTTTCTCTCATAGATTATCTTGGGAGAAAACATATGGCGAAAACACTAGTTAAAGAAGTAGCAGAAAACTTATATCTCTTAAGATTAGATGATGATGAAATAAAGTATTTTGAAGCTCTATGGCATATTCCGGAAGGGATAACCTATAATGCCTACCTATATCTTGGTCCAAATACCCGTATCCTATTTGATACGTGGAAAATAGGTTTTAGTTCACTTTTCATAGAGACGCTTAGAAGTCTAGTTGAGCCTAAAGATATTGATGCTATAATTGTTCATCACATGGAACCAGATCATAGTGGTGCATTAAAGTCACTAGTAGAGTTGAACCCCGACATTAAAGTCTTCGGCCACCCACTAGTTAAGAACATGATCGAATCATTCTATGGAATAAAGAATATTGCTTTTAGACCAGTGCGAGATTTAGAAGAGATAAATATAGAGGATATAAAGTTGAAATTTATTTATACGCCGTGGCTTCACTGGCCAGAGACTATTATGAGCTACCTATATAGTACTAAGACATTGTTTACTGGTGATGTCTTCGGAGCTTTCTCTATACCCTCTTCAGTATTTGGCGAAGAACTTACACGAGATTACATTAACTTTATGCGTAAATACTTTGTAGACGTTATAGGATACTATAGACAACATGTTGAGAAAAACATTCAGAAAATACTAGGCCTAGGGCTTGACATAGAGCTAGTAGCGCCTCTTCATGGGGCTCTCTGGAAAGATATAGGGAGGATAGCTGAGTATTATATTAAATGGGGGCGTGGCGAAGGAGTAGAAAATAAAGTAACAGTAATATATAGTTCGATGTATGGATTTGTTGAAAAAGCGATACAGTTCGTTATAGAATTACTACAATCACACAATGTTGACGTAGCAGTATATAAGATAACAGATAATTATAGAAGCGAGATTAGTGATATACTAAGCGATGCAATAGATTCATCAGCCATAGTATTAGGTGCAGCAACATATGAGGCTGGAGTATTCCCCTATATGGAGTTCGTTATAAACCAGTTAGCCAAGAAGGCTAATTCTCCTAAACCAGTAATAATAATATCATCTTATGGTTGGGGCGGAGTTGCTGGTAAATTCATTAGCAATATATTATCTAAAACTAAGTTCAAAGTATTAAGGATTATTGAATACAAGGGTATGTTAACTGAAAGCACGTTGAAAGACATAAGGAGCGCAGTAAATGAGCTTTTAAAACATGTGAAGACATGAAATCATCGTTTAGGGAAGACTACTATTGAATAACAATTCAAGTACTACTATAGAGTATGCCAAGAAGTCGCTATTAGACGAGCTACATGCTGCTGCCGTTTACAGTAGGCTAGAACGTCTATTTAAAGATAAACAAGTAAAGGAAAAACTTAGGAAAATGGCTCAAATGGAGGCAAGACATGCAGAATTCTGGTTATCTTTTCTTAAGAAAAGAGGAATCAATATAAGTAATATAAAGGTAAGTAAATTAAAGTTATCATTAGAGTTAGTACTCTATAGAATACTTGGTATTGCATTATCATTAAAGTTAATGGAGGCAGGAGAACGAGAGGCTACAAAAATCTATGCCTTAATGCTTGAGAGTAATGAATTATCTGATGAAGAGAAGGAAAGACTTCGTGAAATCTTAAAAGACGAATTACTACACGAACAAGAACTCGCTGAAGAAGAGGAAAGATTCAAGGATCTAGTAGATCACATAAGAGATGCCGTCTTAGGCATGAGCGACGGATTAGTTGAAGTTCTATCAGTTGCTGCTGGCTTAGCAGGAGCTTATGGAGACCCATTAAATGTTGCATTGGGTGGCACTATTGTAGGTATTGCAGGAGCTCTCTCAATGGGTATAGGAGCGTTTACTAGCGTTAGAGCTCAAAAGCAAGTCCGATTAGGCTTACTTTCTAGAATAAAGATAGCAGTTAACTATGTTGCACATGCACTATATTCTAGAGTAATAGGATATATGTCCAAGAAGGGGCTTTCCAGGCAAACTTCAGAGAGTATAGCCAAGGAAGCCCTACGTAATAAGGAGCTTTTAGCTAAAATAATAGCTGAGGAAGAATATGGGTTAAGAGAAGAAAAATTAGAGAGCCCAGGAAAGGCTGGGTTATATACTGGGTTATTCTATATAGTTGGGGCTATAGTCCCATTAATACCATATTATCTGAGGCTACCTATACTTCTTTCTCTACCATTATCGTTTAGCATAGCTGCACTAATGCTTGCTATGATGGGATTTGTTATTGCAGTAGCCGCTGAAATAGGTATTAAGAAGAAGGCATTAGAACTAGTATTAGCAGGGCTCGGATCAGCAACGCTAACGTTTCTCATAGGTAAACTAGCATCGTGGCTTCTAGGCATAGAAGTAGGTTAGACTAAGATTATTCTTTTAGTACATCAAGTATAACTGCTGGGCAAACTCTTTTAACGCCATCCATTTTTGAGATTTCATCGTGAATTTTTGCAAGCTCTCTACTATCTCTTGCCCATATAGTAGCCATTATACCGTGATCACCTGAAGTTAGTGCTAGGAATCTAACGTATTCTTTACTCTTCAATTCGTCTAGTACTGTAAATAATTGTTCGGGAGCAACATCGATCCCAGTTATTGATATAGCTGTGTATCCTAGCTTCTTCGGGTCAACCACAATAGTGTATTTCCTAATAACACCTAATTGCTCTAGCTTGCGGATACGCTTTAAGACAGCGACATCACTTATCCCAAGTTGCCTGGCTATATCTGTATACGATGTCCTCGCATTTTCCCTTAGTATTTCTATAATTTTCAAATCTTTCTCGTCAAGCATCATGATTTTGTACACCACTTACGTTGATTCTTCGGCTAGGTTTAAGTTATTCTGTATTTTCTTCAAAAACATACCTATATTGTCTACACGGAAGATACCAATTCTTCTATCATCTCTGGGATCTTCTGGCTCAATAACATCTACTATCTCAGCTTTTACACCCAAATCTTCTAGAACATATTTGAAATCTTCGATCCAATCATACAGACCACATGTCTCACAGTAGCTTCCACTAAACTCTATGTACAATAGGTTATCTTTTATATCTATAAGTCTAGCTATGGCTTCTGGGGCTCTAATTCTATTATAATCCTCTAGGGCTTTTCTCGCAATTCTTTTTAGCTCATCGCTTGAAATACGATACTTGTTTGGCATAATGTGATCACCTTAATAAAAAATGTTTAAACATATATCGTTTTGGAACAAGATTACTCTACTTTTATCTCCTTTCTGCTCTCCCATACTCCATGTAAATTACAATATCCGAGTGCATAGATAACGCTATTTTTCTTTATCTTTAATGTTAATTCTACTTTCGGTTCGCTATAAACTGGTGTTAAATCAATTGATGCTACTAGTATTGGATTAAACTTTCTTCCCTCCTCATAGAGGTATACTTCTATTTTCCTTATCGAGTGTTCAACAGTATTTGGATGAGGTCCCACACTTATTCTTACTGTAAAGGGTTCATCTGCCTTCACAGTATTTGGAGCTTCTATTTTTGGTGCATGTGATTCAACCTTACTAATAGCCTCACCGGAAGCTGTTTCCGGTGTATAGATAAGTTCTCCGAAACGTTTCATGCCTTTCTCCCTATGTCTTATATTTGAAAGGCTAAATATAAACTTTTAGTATCTATATCTATTTAGTTAGTATATCTAACCATAAGTGTTTTCATAATATAACGGGTAAATCCTCGTTAACTAAGTATACATGTTGTTTAAGAGGGCTATAAACGATATTTATGGCCTTCACCATTACGCCTCCCCCTACAGCTTCTTTGAGAAGCTGTGCTATAACGGGATCTGCATTCTTGTTAGGAGTAAAGTACTTGATGTGTGGGAGAGCGGCTATAAATACTATAAGACCTAATCCTCCTTGTCGAGCATGATTTATCAACTCTTTGATATGTCTACGTCCTCTAAGAGATGGACAGTCAGGATACATAGCGTACTCTCTATTACCACGTAGAACTGCGCTCTTTAGCTCAACATAGATTATCCTCTTATCGCATCTTATTAGATAGTCTAAAACTGATTCCCCTAGTCTTGGTGCACGCTTTATAATGGAACAATTACCTAGCCAAGACAACATTTTCTCATTTACGAGTATTCTAAAAACCTCCTCCTGTATTCTAGTATCTATTAATGCAGCTAAGTCATTTTCCTTAACTGCAAATAATCTGTATTTGGTCCTTGCTCCTTTACTTTCCATACAGTATCCAATTCTATTAGCTGTTAATATTTCTGTTAGTCTTCCGGTATTATTTATATATGCTCTTTCCCTACTACTGTTTACGAGGACTTCTACTACAAATCTATTCTCCCGTCTCAAAATATTACATATAGTAGTATATGGTATGCTGGTAACCCGTTGCATAAAGTAGTTAACCTCTTTCCCTCGTTGAACACAGCATTATAGTTGTGTATCATTAAGGTTTAAATATAGTATTTATTATTCCCTAAACAGCTAGTATTAGGAGACAGTGGCGATAATTAGGTGCTTGCACGTGTCTACATCGGAGTTCAAGTATATTGTTAGAATAGCTGGTACAGACATCGATGGCAGATTAAAGGTAGCTTATGGTCTCTCCGAAATTAAAGGCGTAGGATACAATCTAGCGCTTGCTATGTGTCGTCTACTAGGCATAGACCCAGAGAAACGTATAGGCTTCCTAACAGATGCCGAGATAAGAAAAATAGAAAACGCTCTCTCAGATCCAACCAAGATAGGCTTGCCTGGGTGGATGTTAAATAGACGAAAGGACTATGATACAGGGAATGACCGTCACTTGATAGGAGCAGACCTAATATTTGTTGTTAGACAAGACATTGAGCGAGAAAAGAAAATAAAGAGCTGGAGGGGTATAAGACACGCATTGGGACTAAAAGTCCGTGGACAGAGAACTGCTACAACAGGCCGTACTGGTATAACTGTTGGTGTAAAGAGGAGAAGAAAGTAGTCTTGGTGTAAGCTATGGGAGACCCACGTAAACCCCGTAAAACCTGGGAAGGCCCAAAGCATCCATGGAAGAAAGATAGGCTAATGGAGGAAATGGAGCTCTTAGGAAAATATGGTCTTAGAAATAAGAGAGAAATCTGGAAGGCCAAGACACTATTGAAACGTATACGTCACCGTGCACGCTCGCTACTGGCCCTTCCTCCTGAGGTAAGAGAGAAAGCTGAGAAAGAATTACTTCACCGATTATATGAAATGGGATTGCTGCCTGAAAAAGCTACACTAGACGACGTTCTGCGTCTAACAGTTGAGAATATACTTGACCGTAGGCTTCAAACCATAGTATACAAGAAGGGATTAGCTAGAACAATTAATGAGGCGAGACAACTAATAGTTCATCGTCATATCGCAATAGGTGGAAGAGTCATAAATGCTCCAGGATATCTTGTAAAGAGAGCTGAAGAAGATCTAATAGACTACACACCCACAAGCCCCTATTATACTAAAAGACTACAAGAACAACAAGTACAATCATAAGGTGATAGTAAATGGCCTTCCATGCACGTGAATTGAAATGGGGGGTAGCACACATATACAGCTCACTAAATAACACTATAATACACATAACAGACCTGACTGGAGCGGAAACGGTATCTAGAGCAAGTGGAGGTATGGTTGTAAAGGCTGACCGTGAAAAACCATCACCGTATGCAGCAATGCTTGCAGCCAGTAGAGCCGCACATGAAGCCATGGAGAAGGGTATAGCAGCTATACACATAAAGGTAAGAGCACCCGGAGGCCATGGACCAAAAACACCTGGTCCTGGTGCACAAGCTGCAATACGTGCACTAGCACGTGCTGGTTTCATTATAGGGAGAATAGAGGATGTAACACCAATACCACACGATACTACTAGAAGACCCGGCGGAAGGCGTGGTAGAAGAGTCTAATGCTCGGAGAGGTTACTGGATTGAAAATAAAGATACTAGAATATGATGATAGAAGTATAAGATTTCTCGTTGAAAATATTCCTCTAGCTTTACTAAACGCTATTAGGCGCTTAACTATAAGTGATGTTCCGTCAATGGCTATAGACTACGTATACTTCATAGAAAACAGTAGTCCATTATATGACGAAATAGTTGCACATAGATTAGGCCTAATACCGCTGACATCGGATAGAGCGTTAGAGAAATACGGTCCTCCCGAAGAGTGTAGGGATAACGAGGAAAGACCAGATTGTTATGCAAGATTGTATTTAGAAGCAGAAGCTTCTGACGGTACAAAGGTAGTGTATAGTGGAGACCTAGTTTCAGACGACGAAGATGTACAACCAGTTTACAAGAATATACCAATAGTAGTTCTAGGACCTGGTCAGAAGATCTCCTTTGAAGCACGGGCACGTCTAGGTAGAGGGAGAGAGCATGCAAAATGGTCGCCAGTATCTGCGGCTACACATAAGTATGTGCCACAGATAATCGTGAATTCGGAGAAATGCTATGGAGAATCTTGTGCAAAATGTGTGAATGTATGTCCTAAGAATGTTTTAAAGATAAAAGACGGTAAGCTTGTTGTTGAAGACGAACTTTCATGTTCGCTGTGTAGGCAATGTGAGAAAGTATGTCCAAATGATGCTATTCTTGTTTCCTGGAAGCCTAGCTCATATATAATGTATGTTGAGAGTACGGGGGTTCTTAGGCCAGAGCGAATAGTTTTAGAAGCCTCAAGAATACTGGAAGAGAAGGCGGAACAACTGCTAAGTGAGCTTGAGAGATGAGGGGGTGGTTGAAGTGAAGAGAACTGGTCCAACAAAC
>JALUDQ010000166.1 GCA_027043985.1 Desulfurococcales archaeon | reverse complement strand
TATGATTGCTGTAGTTGTTATTCTCTTTGCTGCTGTTCTCCTATTTACTAGTTTTATCTTCAACTCTTTGGTTCTCCCTCGTATAGAGTGTAGTTTATGTATGGTATGCTTACCTTAACGTAATCTACGTTGCCTTTTACCGTATAGGTTAGGGTTGTTTTCTTGTAGGCTAGGCTTACTTGTTCCTGGTATTCTCTTCCATTTATCACTATGTTTACTGGGAGCTTGTTTACTGGAGTTCTTGATGTAAGCGTTATTATTATCTTTGAGTGAGTGCTGTTTATTTTCTTCTCGTTGACGTGTGCTCTGAATAGTTTGAAGAATTCGGCTAGCTGGCTTAGTTTGTAGGTTTTTGATACTATGTGTAATCCTATGTTTTCTCCATGGTATCGGGCTATTATTGTAAGGTTTTCTCCCTGGTGTTCTCTCAGTGTCTCTAGGGGTATTGTATAGTTGAAGTGATGGTTTATCCAGCCTTCTGGACCTATACTCGTATTATATAGGGTTAGGTTGCCCCATTTTACTTCGACGTATAGTCTGCCTTTGAAGTGTTTTGGTAGGGTTAGGTTTATGAGGCCCTCTATTGCTAGCTTATCTGTTATTGTTATGTTTTCCACCATTATCCTTACGTGTACGTTTTTCAAGTTCATTATGTTCTTTATTTCGTGTTGGGTTTGGTTTACCTCTAATACTATCTGGGTTGAACCCGAAGCCACTAATGCTATTCCTAGAATCGTGAGTATTATGAATGCGTGGCTCATCTTATCACATGTATTTAACATTGTTTTTCCTAGCAGATTAATAGGAGACTAAATAGCGTTGAAGCTTATTGTGCCTAAAGTTTAAATACCGGGCAAAAATCTTATCTAGGAGATTTATGTAATGGTCTTTTCATAAAAGTTATTTCTTCTTAACGAGGTGGACTCCTAGGTAACAGAAGGGGGTATCAAGTAACGCTATTAGTAGTTTGACAAGGTATTGTCCGAGTATTAGTCCCGGTATACTACTCCATGGGACTATTGGTGATCCTAGGGCTAGTTGGGGTAGGAGGCCGAAGGCTAGGGTTATGAATATGACTGTGTCTATTAGCTGGCTAACCATAGTTGAAGCATTGTTGCGTAGCCAAAGCCATCTGCCACCAGTTTTCTCTCTCCACATGTGGAAAGCCCATACGTCGTGATATTGGCTTACAAGGTATGCTACGAGTCCTCCGACAACGATATACCAGCTTGGTCCAAGGATTCTAGTGTAGGCTTTTTGGAATTCTTCTCCCTGGAAGGGGGCTATGGGTAATAGTATTGCGAGGTTTACCAGGAATATTAGGAGGAGTTGGCTGATAAAGCCTGCGAAGACGACGTTGCCTGCTGTCTTCTTACCCCATATCTCGCTTATAATATCTGTGAATAGGAAGGTTGCTGCATAGGCTACAACAGCTGCTGGTGAGAGAAGCGTGATACCACCTATTTCTCCGAGAAAGATTATCTTTGATGCTGTTAGATTAGAGGTTGTGAGAGAAGTTATGAATAAGGCTATGAGTACGAGCAAGCTCTTCTCAACATTATTGTCCGTTGTTTTTTCCATCATGTTCTCAGCCTCTTGTAAGATTATCTATCTTCTCGGATTATTGTTTCCTGTATCAAGTCTCTGGAGGGGATAATTATTTGTTCTTCTTCTAGGTTCTCTGAAGTAGTGGAGGTTGTAGGAGGTGAAGAGGCCTTCCTGGTGTTCTCCTTGGATTCTCGTAGCGTTGTTCGGACTTGTCAGCTTGTTTGCTGATGTAACCTATGAGGGTGGGAGGAGTATTTTTCCATCCTTTCTAACAAGTGTTCTCGGAGCAAACATCGTCCTCCTAGGCTTCGGTATAGGTTTTGCAGAATTCCTGGGCTTCGCTATAAGACTTGCCTCGGGGTTGCTGACAGATATTACTCGTAGATACTGGATTGCAGTATTCTTAGGCTACAGTATAGTCTATGCTATACCCTTCATAGCCCTCGCGTGGAACCCCTACGTAGCCCTACTATTATTCGCTATAGAGCGCATGGGTAAGGCGATAAGGTCTCCAGCAAGAGACGCACTCTTATCGAGTATCGCTAGGACTGGGATAGGACGAGGCATGATCTTCGGAGTACACGAACTAATGGATCAGCTCGGAGCAGTATTTGGGCCGGGACTAGCTGGACTAATACTATATCTTTACGGCGACTTTAGGCTAGCATACATGGTTCTAGGAGTAGCATTAACTCTAGCACTAATCTCCCTATTCTTTGCACGAATATGCTGGTATGGCCTAGGACTCCACGTATCTGAGACGGGAAAATCTGTGAGGAGACAAGAGGTAGGAGAACAAGGTACTGGGAAAACCAAGCTGAGCCTACCACTAATACTGTACTTCGCCTTCGTCTTCGTAGCAGTAGTCAGCCTTGTACCCTACCAAATAATGCTCTACACGGCTCAAAACATTGTAGCAGAGTGGGTTGTCCCAATAATATATCTTGTAGCCCAAGGAGTTGATGCTGGCTCAGCACTAATAGCGGGTTATAGCTACGATAAACTAGGCTTAGCCAGTCTACTCCCACCTATCGTGTTATCACCTCTTACAAGCTTCTTCCTCTACATGACGCTTTCAACGGGTTCTGAGTGGAGTCTAGTAGCAATGGCGGTTGTATACGGCATAGTATTAGGCTACCATGAATCATCTTTTAGAGCAGCAATAGGCGACCTAGCTCCAAGGGAATACAAGGCTACATCCTATGGAATATACTATACAGTCTACGGCCTCGGGGTAGCAGTAATAGGCGGGTTAGCGAGCATACTATACAGTATCCCCCAGTATATCATAATGGCAACGAGTACTGCAGCAGCTCTCTCACTAACCTTACTATCAATGCTAATACGCTTAGAACACGCTACGAAAAAACACTGATTGCTGGATTGCCGCAATGTTATTTAATATGCTATTTTTAGAAAAATATTATTTTCCAATAAAATATATGTGAAAGTTATTTTAAATAAAAATATATTAACCAGAACGAAGGCATATACCACTGTGATAACATGGCATCCTATACAACTGA